>JAPUKI010000351.1 GCA_027295745.1 Acidobacteriota bacterium | reverse complement strand
TTTTTCGCCCAAGCCGGGTCAAAAGCACAGCCAAACAAACCCTATATACATCCAGCCGGATGTACATATCTATAAGGTGGATGGTGAATACCAAATTGCTCTCAACGATGACGGTTTGCCCAAGCTGCGGCTCAGCCGCGCTTATCGTGAACTGCTCCAGAAAAAGAACGTCTCCAAGGAAACGAAAAGCTTCGTTAAGGAGCGTTTCCGCTCCGCCATCGAGTTGTTGAAAAGTGTGGATCAACGTCAGCAGACTATCTACCGGACTTGTGTGGTGATTATAGATCGACAACGCCAATTTCTGGATCGGGGAGTGAAGTATCTCAAACCGATGTTGATCAAGGATGTGGCGGAAGAGCTGGGTGTGCATTCCTCCACTGTCAGCCGCGTGGTTTCAAATAAGCACGCCCATACCCCTCAGGGCGTCATTGAGCTTCGGAAGTTTTTCACCAGTGGTATCGAGAGTTCTCACGGTGAGGATCTTTCCGTGGTTCAGGTGAAAGAGAAAATTAAAGACATTCTTGCCAATGAGGAGACCGACAGGCCTTTCTCTGATCAGAAGATCTCCGAAGCTTTGAACCTTGATGGGATTCAAATTACGCGAAGGACCGTAGCCAAGTATCGCGATCAGATGCACATTCCCGGATCCCGCCAGCGAAAAATGGCCATGCTGTTTTAAATGGCCTCTGAAAAGACCAAGCCTTCTAAGCCGACCATTACCGTCAGAGAATTGAGCCAGTTGTCGAGCCAGGGGCTGAAGCTCACCCCGCTTACCGGTGAGGATGCCCTTGGCAATCAAATTACCTCGTCGCAAATTCAAAAGCTTGGGCTTGCCCTGGCCGGCTATGTCGACTACCTGCATGAAGGAAGAGTGCAGTTGGTCGGCCGGACTGAGATCGCTTACCTCAAGACTTTGTCCGCGGCTGATCGCAAGAAAGCTATTGAAGGAATCTTTGCCCGGAAACTGGCCTGTGTCGTGGTGACGACAGGTCTGAAGGCTCCTGCCGCTCTCGTGGGCAACTGTGATCGACTCAAAGTCCCGCTGTTTGAGACCGAAGCGGTGACTTCGACGACCATCACTGAGATCACGATTTTTCTGGAGGAACAGCTTTCTCTCAGGAGCAGCATTCATGGAGTGTTGATGGAGGTCTATGGACTGGGGGTCCTCCTTTTAGGTCCATCCGGGATTGGGAAGAGCGAATGCGCTCTGGATCTGATTTTAGGGGGCCACCGATTAGTGAGCGACGATTTGGTCATCATCAGAAAAGTTGGCTCTGGCCGGCTGGTGGGCTCTGGTCCCAGCGATATTCAGTTCCATATGGAGCTGCGCGGATTGGGAATCATCAACATTAAGGAACTCTTTGGTGTCTCTGTACTGAGTCCAAAAACGATCATCGATCTTGCCATTGACCTGGTGCCATGGAACGCCGAGGAAGAGTATGATCGCCTGGGTCTGGACGAAAGACGATACTCCCTGCTGGATGTCTCAGTTCCACTGATCACGATGCCAGTCGCGTCAGGACGAAATCTTGCCACTCTGGTGGAAGTTTCCGTGCGGATTCAAATGCTGAAAAACCAGGGATACAGCCCTTCCAGTGACTTCTTTAAACGCTTGGATGCACGCCTGAGAGTCCCTCGGTCGTCCGACGATGAAGCATGGCCTCTGTAAGGCTTCGCTCACTCGTTATCATCACCGGAATGAGCGGCTCCGGAAAGCATACGGCTTGCCAGGCTTTTGAGGATTTGGGTTATTTCTGCGTAGACAACCTTCCCACCTCCTTCATCTCCCGCCTCGTCCAGATGTCAACTGCATCGGGGGGGGAGATCCAAGAGTTGGCCATAGTTATTGACGTGCGGCTCGGGGAATCTCTTGCCGGTTTTGAAAAACTCTTCAGCCAGATCAAGCTGTTGTCTTCGACCTCGACCCTTCTCTTCGTCGATGCCTCGAATGAGGTCTTGGCCAGAAGGTATGGTGAGACGCGGCGTGTTCACCCACTTGCCCATGACAAATCGCTTCTGGAGGGCATTCGGGCTGAACGAAAAAAACTCTCAGGTATCCGGGTTCAGGCAGACTTGGTGATCGAAACCAGTGATTTTTCTGTTCACGATCTCTGCAACTTCATCTACCGGAGCTTCCAGCAGACGGGCAGAGCAGAGAGCCTGAACATTTCGGTGGTCAGCTTCGGCTTCAAGTACGGCATTCCTTTCAATTCCGAGTTGGTCTTCGATGTGCGATTTCTTCCCAATCCCCATTTTGTTTCCTCTCTCAGCGATAAAACGGGTAATGATCCGACCGTGGTGAGCTATATGCTGAAGCAGCCGGAAACCGAGGAAATCTTGGGCAGAATTCACGATATGTTAAAATACCTGCTGCCCAAATATGGAAAGGAAGGAAAGAAATATCTCACCATCTCCATTGGTTGCACAGGCGGAAGGCACCGGTCAGTCATGGTAGCCAATGAGTTGCAGAAACGCCTGACGAAAGAAGGCCGCACAGTTCATCTGATTCATCGGGACCTGAACAGCGAATGACTCAGGATCTTTTGGTGGGTGCGGTGCTTGTCACACATGGTCGGCTGGGCCAGGAGTTCGTGGCTGTGGCACAGACCATTGTGGGTGAGCTCTCGCACATTGTTGCTGTCTCCATCGGTTTGAATGATGATGTCGAGGAATCCAAGAAACGGATCGAGGAAGCCGTCCAAAAGGTCAATCAAGGGAAGGGTGTCATTATTCTCACGGACATGTTCGGGGGCACTCCTTCTAATCTGTCCCTTCCTCTGTTGCAAAGGAATGAGGTAGAGATCATCACAGGAGTTAATCTGCCCATGGTTATCAAACTCGTGAATCAATCTGGCAATGATTCGTTGCTGGAACTGGTAACCAAAGTGACGGAACAGGGACGAAAGCACATCTCCATCTCCAGCGAACTTTTGGGAGAATGATTCGAAAAACCCTTCGAATCGAGAGTGAATTGGGTCTGCACGCGCGGGCCGCTGCCAAGCTGGTGAAACTTGCCTCCCAATTCGAGTCGGACGTCAAGTTGTCACGACTGAACTCTCAGCAACAAGTTGACGCCAAAAGTATTTTGGGAATCCTGCTCCTGGCCGCTTCACAAGGGACTGAAATTCAAGTCATGACCAATGGAAGTGACGAAAAAAGAGCTATGGAAGCGGTGGTGGAATTGGTGAAGAGCCGATTTGGTGAGGAGAAATGAGCAAAGTCACAAGGGATCATTCCTCTCAGGAGTTAGCCGGTGTTGGACTTTCCCCGGGGATCGCGTTTGGCACTGCCTATGCAGTAGAGTCTCCCAGCGCAGCCTTCTATCCCATCGGCATCGCCAGGAAGGAAGTCCCTCGCCAGTTGAGGCGTCTTCGTGCCGCCTTGAAAGAGTCAAAGCGGCAGTTGCAGAAGGCTAAAAGGAAGTTTGAGGCTGAACTTCCCAAAGACCACTCCCACATCATCGATGCCCATCTGCTGATACTGGAAGATCATCAACTCTTGGGGGAAATCGAAGAGAAGATTCAAAAGGAGCTGCAGAGTCCAGAGCGTGCGGTTCGAGAAGCTGCTCAGAATTGGATTTCCGTTTATCGTTCCTTGGAGGATCCCTTTTTTCGGGAGCGCGGTTCGGACGTGGAAGAGGTGGTGCAGCGCATTATCTCTAATCTCACGGAACTGGATCCGCATGTTACGGACGGTTTACCCGAGGATCTGATTCTGGTGGCCTCTGAGGCGAGCCTGTTCCTTCTGGTCGAATATCCCCTGGAGCGGATCAAGGGGCTGGTGGTCAAAAAAGGTGGAACGACTTCACACGGCATCATTATTGCCCGGTCCTATCAGATTCCTGTGGTTTCAGGGATCCCAAATTTCAAGGAAATCATTCGTACTGGCGATACCCTCATTGTGGATGGCACTTCAGGAGTTGTCTTAGTCCGGCCTACCGGCAGGGAAATGAGAAGTTGCCGAGCTCGAATCAAGAAACAGGAAAAACGTCAGCTGACGCTGGTGGGAGACCAGGAGCCGTGTGTGACCTCCGACGGCCGGCGGATCTTCCTGTATGCCAATGTTGAGATCGGCAGTGAGGTGTCCGTTGGAATGAGACTGGGCGGTGGAGGGATCGGTCTGTTTCGCTCAGAGTACATCTACATGAAAGACAAGAAGGAACCTGTAAGTGAAGAGGAGCAATTCAAGATTTATAAGAAGCTGGCTGAGGAGGTGGAAGATCGTCCCGCCATTATCCGAACATTGGACTTCGGGGACGAGAGGCATCCCTATTTTTCCCCTATCCTGGGTGAAACTGAGACTGCGCTGGGCTTGCGCGGCATTCGTCTGAGCTTGAAGTATCCAGAAATATTTAGAGATCAAATCCGGGCTATTTTGCGAGCCAGTGTCTACGGCAATCTGAAAATCGTCCTTCCCATGATCTCCAGTGTGGATGAAGTTTTAGAGGCCAGACGGCTGATTCAAGCGGCTCAAGAAGAACTTCTTCGAGAAGGCGTTGCCATCAACAGCCAGATTGAGGTTGGCGTCATGGTGGAAGTCCCAGCGGCTATCATTCTGATGGAGGCGCTTTGCGCCCATGCTGATTTCTTTGCGGTTGGCACCAACGATCTGATTCAGTATACCCTGGCGGCCGGCCGGGCTGATGATCACATTGCCGACCTGTTTAATCCCTTACATCCAGCTGTTTTGAAAAGTCTTGCTCGGGTCGCCCGGGTGGCAGCAGGGGAAGATTCCATGGCTCTGGTTTGCGGTGAGATCGCTTCTCATCCTGTCTATGCGCGTCTTCTGATCGGAATGGGTTTCCGGCATCTTTCCATGAGCCCCTATGCCATTCCGGAGGTCAAGCAGAGGCTGAGAGAGACTTCTTATCTGGAGGCATGTGCGATGGTGGAGGATGTGCTGAGACAGTCCACCTTGAGTGAGGTTGAAAGCTGTGTCAAGCTGACTGAGTTCTGAGGACTGTTGCCAGGTTTCAGGTTCCAAGTTTGGGATTTGGGATTTTGAATTTCCGACGGCCTTGGGCCGGCGGTGGTCTGGTGTCTATTGTCAGCTGTCAGCTGTCAGGTGTCAGCTGTCAGTTGTCAGGTGTCAGCGGTTAAGGGGGTCCCCAATGGTATCGGCGAATCAACTCACCATTTTGCGGATGGCGTTCGTGCCGGTTTTCGTGCTGCTGGTTGTCTACAACTTTTTTGCTGGTGCCTTGGCTGTCTTCCTGTTGGCCGGTGTGACCGATCTACTGGACGGCTTCATTGCTCGGAGGTTTGGTCAGAAAACGCCCCTGGGCGCTTTTCTGGATCCGATTGCCGACAAGTTGCTGCTGGTGAGCTCCTTCATCCTGCTCTCGCTGAACGCTCTTGAGCTGAGTGTGAAGATTCCTCTTTGGTTGACTATCACCGTGATCGGCCGAGATGTCCTGCTGATCGTGAGTGTTGTCATTATCAACCTGACCATGGGGAGACACTTGTTTCCTCCCTCCATCTATGGAAAGGCGACGACGGCCTCCCAATTACTGACAGTGCTGTTGGTCTTGGTGACGAACGCTCTGCAAGTCAACATACCTTTTCTGGCCATCGTTTTCTATCTGACGTTTGCCTTGACCGTCATCTCCGGGTTGCAATATCTGGTCAGGGGAATCAAGCTCTTTGAGTATAATCAGGAAGAGGTTTGAAGCGTTCGGTTCCATGGGTAGGCCAATGAGTGAGTTCAAGATCCTGAAGATCGAAGTAGAAAATCAGATCGCTCTCCTAACCATCAGTCAACCCAAGGTGCTGAATGCTCTGAACGAGACCACCATGGAGGAACTGGAAAGCGCTTTTTGCAACAGGCTGAAGGAGGCTGATGTGGGGGCCATCATCCTGACAGGCGCTGGAGAGAAGGCTTTCGTAGCGGGTGCCGACATCAAGGAACTGGCTCAGCTCAATCCCCTCGATGCCAGGCTCAAAGCCCTTCGCGGACATGCGCTTTTGGAGGTGATTGAGGGCTTTCCCAAACCGGTCATTGCCGCCATCAATGGCTACTGTCTGGGAGGTGGATGTGAGTTGGCTTTGGCCTGTCATCTGCGAATCGCCTCTGAGAACGCTCAGTTCGGCCTGCCGGAGGTCAAGTTAGGGTTGATTCCCGGATACGGCGGGACCCAGCGATTGCCTCGGCTGGTGGGAAAGGGAAGGGCAATGGAGATGATCCTTTCCGGTGAGAGTATTAGCGCCCAGGAGGCGGCCAGGATCGGACTGGTTAATAGGGTTGTCTCCCGGGAGAATCTGATCCCAAAGTGTCGTGAGTTGGCGGAGAGGATTCTCCGCAATGCTCCACTTGCTGTACGATATTCCATCGAGGCCGTCAATACCGGGCTGGAAATGTCTTTGCAAGAAGCAACCCGGTTGGAAGCCTCCTTCTTTGGCCTCTCCTGTGCCACAGAAGATATGAGGGAAGGGACCCGAGCTTTTACAGAAAAGAGAAAACCTCAATTCAAGGGAAGGTGAGGGTGCTCAAACTTCACCGTATTTATGAAGTGAGGCACTAAACACTAGGTATGAAAGACTTTGCCGGGAAGATGGAGTCCAAAGGGTTGAAGATAGGAATCGTCGTCAGTCGGTTCAATGAGATGATCACGGAAAAACTACTCACGGGAGCGCTGGACACCTTGCGGCAAACGGGAATTGAGGATCAAGACATTACTCTGGTGCGGGTGCCGGGAAGCTTTGAAATCCCGGTAGCTTCCCAGCGACTGGCACAGACGGGAAAACTGGAGGCGATTATTTGCCTGGGCGCTGTGATTCGGGGGGAGACGCCGCATTTCGAGTACCTCAGTTCACAGGTCGCTCACGGGATCAGCCAGGTCGCTCTGAAATATGATCTTCCCGTAACCTTTGGCGTCATTACTGCTGACACGGTCGAGCAGGCCCTGGCTCGAGCGGCGGGAGTGAAACACGCAAACAAGGGCAGTGAAGCAGCTAACAGCGCGGTTCAAATGGCCAATCTTTTTAAGCAGCTATCAGAAGACGAAAAATGAAGAGGAGAGAATCCAGAAGTCTATTGTCTATTGTCTGTTGTCAGCGGTCTGTGGTCTGTGGTCTGTGGTCTGTGCTCCCCCATGAGTAGCAGGAGGAAGGAGCGCGAGTTGGCTCTGCAGCTGCTGTTTCAGCAGGATTGCAGCCAAGTGACAGCGGATGAGATCTTAGAGATTTACTGGGAGGTGAATCCTGTCGATTTGGAGAACCGCGAGTTTGCCGAGTTTTTATTCAGGAAAGCCTCTGAACATCGATCCCTGATTGATGAGCTCATTAGCCGGCATGCCCAACATTGGCGGTTGGAGCGAATTGCCGCAGTTGATCGAAATATTCTGCGCATGGCGGTGAGCGAGTTGCTCTACACTGAGACACCTCAGGTTGTGGTGATTGATGAGGCCATTGAGATTGCTCGCCGCTTCAGCACTAGCAACTCCAGCCAATTTGTTAACGGTGTCCTGGATGCCATTCGGGAGGAGATCAACCATCCACCCGTAAGCGAAAATCACCATGGGTGATAAAACTGATCCCATCGAGCAGCGCTCTCTGAAACTGGAAGAGATTCGCAAGCTCGGACATGATCCCTATCCCCACCACTATAAGACAAGTCACACCGTAGCTGAGCTGGTAGGGAGATTTTCCAAGAAATCGGCGCAGGAGCTGGAGCAAGAGCAGGTGTCCGTGCAAACGGCCGGTCGGCTTGTGAATCTCCGGGGGCATGGAAAAGCCGGTTTCGCGGATCTCTTGGGCTCAGGCGAGCGGATCCAGATCTATGTGCGGCAAGACCGCCTTGGCGAGGAAAACCACAAGCTTTTCCGGCTGCTGGACATTGGCGATATTATCGGTGTACGAGGACACCTGTTTCGCACCAAGACCGATGAGCTGACAATTTCTGCCCGGCAGCTGGACTTTCTGGTCAAGGGCCTCCTGCCGCTGCCCGAAAAGTGGCATGGCCTAAGAGATGTGGAGCTCCGGTACAGGCAGCGCTACCTGGACTTGATTGCCAATAAAGAGGTGAGAGAAATCTTTATTCGGCGTAGTCGTATCATTTCCCAGATTCGGGAATTCCTGGAATCGAGAGACTATCTGGAGGTTGAAACCCCCATGATGCAGCCTGTGGCGGGAGGAGCGAAGGCTCGACCTTTCAAGACCTTTCACGAGGCTCTCAACATACCTCTTTTTTTGAGAATTGCTCCTGAACTGTATTTGAAACGGTTGATCGTGGGTGGTTTTGACCGGGTGTATGAGATCAACCGAAGCTTTCGCAACGAAGGAGTGTCCACCCAGCACAACCCCGAATTCACAATGCTGGAATTTTATCAGGCCTACAGTGATTATCAGGATCTGATGGACTTGACTGAGGAGATGCTGCAGACGGTGGCCCAGAGGGTCACCGGTGGCCTTGCAGTGTCATTCAATGGCAATCAGGTGGATTTCAGCAGCTTTAGCCGCTATTCCATGGTTGAAGCCATTCAGAGGTTTTGGGATAAGGAAGGTGCTCCTTCAACAGAAGATCTCGGCCAGCGCGCGCCCTTGGTTGCTCTAATGGAAAAGGTTGGCCTGGAATTTGAAGCGGAGCAGAGCTGGGGGGGACTGCTCGAGTGGCTCTTTGAGCAGGTCGTGGAAAAGCACCTCATCCAGCCGACCTTCATTTATGATTTTCCAGCCGAGCTCTCTCCGCTCTCCAAGACCCGTGATGAAGACCCCCGTTTTGCAGAGCGATTTGAATTATTCATTGGTGGTTTTGAAATTGCCAATGCTTACAGTGAGTTGAATGATCCGGAGGAGCAGCAAAGACGATTTGAGACACAGGTACAAGCTCGGGTTGGTGGGGATTCCGAGGCCCACGAGATGGATGAGGACTACCTGAAGGCATTGCGATATGGAATGCCCCCAGCGGCGGGAGAGGGAATTGGGATTGATCGCCTGACCATGGTATTGACCGATTCTGACTCCATTCGAGAGGTCATCTTGTTTCCCCACCTTCGACCTGAGTGCTAGTGCTCCTAGCCCATGAAACTTTTTCCAGTCACGAAATTCGAGCTGTTTGTGGCCTTGAGATATCTTCGAGCCGGCCGCAAGCAAGTGGTCATTTCAGTCGTCACCTTTATCTCGGTACTGGGGGTTACGGCGGGGGTGATGGCCCTGAATATTGCGCTGGCCCTGAATGCGGGTTTCATAGCCGAGTTCCAGGACCGAATCCTGGGTGCCACCCCCCATGTCAATCTTTTAAGAGCCGCTCCGGGACCGATCTCCCCCTATCAGTCCCTGGCCGAACTGATCAGTCAGCAGCCTGAGGTGGTGAGAGTCATCCCCACCATTTATGGCCAGGCCCTCTTAGTGAGTGATGTGCGCGAACAGCCGGCTGTTCTCAAGGGGTTGGATCTACCAGAAACGGCTCGGCTCTCCGACTTTTTTCCACAGATCATCGAAGGAAGCCTGGAGCAGTTTAATCAGTTCAATTCTCTTCCGACCGTAGTCTTGGGAACTGATTTGGCCAAGTCTCTGGGCGTTGTGACTGGAGACAACATCCGCGCCATAGGTCTGAAGGGGGAGCTTTCCCCACTGGGACGCATGCCTCGCATCCAGACCTTTCGGGTGATTGCTATCTTTGAGTCAGGTTTTTGGGAAACTGATTCCAGCTGGGTCCTGTTTTCCATTCAGGCGGCCCAGCAGTTCTTTAGATTCCCCTCCGGTGCGGCCTCGGTTCTTGAAGTGTGGATCCAGGACATGGACGCGGCTCCCAGCGTGGCCATGAAGTTAAGGGATGTGGCTGGTTCCGGATATGCGACCAGCACCTGGATGGAACTCTTCCGTCCTCTCTTTTCAGCTTTGGAACATGAGAAGAAAATTATGTTCATCGCCATCGGACTGATCATTCTGGTCGCCTCCCTCAACATAGTCGGGACACTGACTCTGATGGTCATGCAGAAAAATCGCGATATCGCCATCATCACAGCTATGGGAGGGACAGCTCGGACCATCATGGCGGTCTTCATGCTTCAAGGTTTGATGATTGGATTGGTGGGGACGATTCTGGGAGATCTACTGGGAAGTGCAGGAATCTGGTATTTCAATGCCTATCAGGTGTTTCCTCTGGAAGCTCAGGTCTATGCGATCCCTTACGTTCCCTTCCAGTTGAATTTAGAGAACCTGATTATGGTCTCGATCCTGGCCATCCTGATCAGCTTTTTGGCCACCCTTTATCCGGCCAGAGCTGCTTCTCGATTGGATCCAATAGAAGGCTTGAGATATGAGTAAGTTTCTCAAGATTCAAGGGATTTCGAAATCGTTCCGGTCCGGGAATGAGAAGCTCCACATCCTGGTCGATCTGGCCTTAGACCTTGAACGAGGACAGATGGTGGCTGTTACCGGTGCTAGCGGGTCTGGAAAGAGTACTTTTCTTCACCTGGTCGGTGGCATGGACAGAGCCGACGCCGGCAGAATCTTAGTGGAAGGAGTCGATGTTACCCGCTTGGCGGGTAAGGAGTTGGCAGAATTTCGTAACCGGAAGATCGGATTCATCTTTCAATTTCATCATTTACTGCCGGAATTCTCTGCTCTGGAGAATGTGATGTTCCCCCTTCTGTTGCGGCGCACGCCTTTCCCTCAGGCCAGGCAGAAAGCACAAGAACTCCTGGATGAAGTGGGACTGGCTGACCGCGGTCACCACAAGCCGGGCCAGTTATCGGGAGGGGAGCAGCAGCGGGTTGCCGTTGCACGGGCGCTGGTGGGAAGGCCCAGTTTGCTGCTGGGGGATGAGCCCACCGGCAATCTGGATGAGCACACTTCAGAAGCGATCTTCCAGCTTCTCCTGGAAGTCCATCGCACTCACCGTTTGACCTCCATAATCGTCACCCACAATCCAAGACTGGCTGCTTTATGTGAGTTGGAGAAGAGACTTCAAGAAGGAAAATTAGTGAACGTCACGAGTGGAAATTAGTGACACTCACAAATTTCCACTAAATTCCAAATCCTAAATCCTAAATTCCAAACAAATCACAAATTTCAAATCTAAAACCTCCCAACTGGTTACTCTAAAGAATCTTGGCATTCTGGTCTGTTGAAGGGTTTGGTGCTTGGGATTTGGGGTTTGGAGTTTGTTTGGAATTTAGGATTTAGAATTTGCTATTTCCGCCGGCCGAAGGCCGGCAGTTGCTGGAGGACAGCCATTTCTGGTAAAAGATAAGAGCAGGCTTATAGGAACAGACTTACTGGAACCGTCTTATGTTTGAGAAGTACACCGAAAAAGCCAGGCGGGTCATCTTTTTTGCACGCTATGAAACCAGCCAGTTGGGGGCCCGACGGATCGAAACAGAGCACGTCCTGCTAGGATTGCTCAGAGAAGATAAGGCCCTCAGCAGCC
>JAPUKI010000350.1 GCA_027295745.1 Acidobacteriota bacterium | reverse complement strand
GAGCCCAAGACCAAATTCCGAATCGGCCCTCCTTCAGATTTCGGTTATGGGGTGGATACCCGATTTCAGCAGAAACATCGGATCTGGGTCGTTCGCAACACCCAGGGACTTTTTGTCATTTACGCCAAATGTACACATCTGGGCTGCACTCCCGATTGGGTGGAGAGCGAAAACAAATTTAAATGCCCCTGCCATGGCAGCGGATACGACAGCGAAGGGATTAATTTCGAGGGTCCTGCGCCCCGGCCAATGGACCGGGCGAAGCTGGAGCTCGATGCTGAAGGGCAGATCGTGGTGGATGCCAGTCAGCTCTATCAGTGTCCCCCGGGAGGAACCTGCCACTTTGAAGATGAAGGTGCTTCCTTGACGGGAGTCTAGCCTGGCAGTTCCTTAACCACAAGTGACCCATGAACGACGACGATAAAAGCAAGAAGGAAGAACTCAAGTCAGGAGAGCAAGGCTCAGCGGGGTCTTCCTCCCTGATTGACCGCCTCAAAGAAGGGTTGAGTCCTTTCATAGCGAAAGGAAAACAAGACCTTCAGGCAGCCAAAGACTACAAGCGGACTCAACTGTGGAAATCGATCTTCCGCCACAAGCTGGATGAGACTCCCCGCAGCCGGGCCCTGGCGGTCCTGACCAACGTCTTCCTGCACGTGCAGCCGGCCAAGGTGAATCGCGACGCCATCCGTTTTGGCTTCACCTGGGGGATGGGTGGTATCACCCTATATCTGTTCATTGTTCTGACCATCACCGGCGTCTTTCTCATGTTCTACTATCACCCCACCAAGGGTCAGGCCTATCAGGACATCATGTATCTGCACAACGATGTTCCCTTTGGCGGACTGCTGCGCAATATGCACCGCTGGGGGGCCCACCTGATGATCATCACGGTCTGGCTGCATATGTTTCGTGTCTTCCTCACCGGCTCTTACAAGACTCCGCGAGAGTTCAACTGGACCGTGGGTGTGATCTGCCTGGTATTGACCCTGCTGCTTTCCTTCACGGGTTATCTGCTTCCCGATGACCAGTTGGGTTTCTGGGCAGTAACGGTGGGAACCAATATGGCTCGAGCGACACCGTTCCTGGGGCATGAAGGCCCCTTTGGAGCTCAACTCGGGATGACCGCTTACAACGACGTGCGTTTCGCGCTTTTAGGGGGATCCATCGTGGACGCCAATGCCTTGCTGCGTGCTTATATCTGGCACTGCATTGCCATTCCCCTGATCCTCACTATCTTCCTGACCGTGCATTTCTGGCGTGTCCGCAAGGATGGAAGTATTTCGGGACCGTCCCCGGTCGTGTTGGAATCGGAGATGAAGTTTCCCCGTAAGTAGTCGGGGAGGAGGCAACTGAAAAGATATGGATTGGGGACAGCTCTGGGAAATTATTTCGGCGCCGGACAATGTCCCCATCGTGGCGCTTCTGTTTCTAGTCCCTTTCTTTACCTGGTACGGCCTTCGCCAGGCCCTGGCCAACGATCGCCTGATTGACCGTTTGACAAAAGATCCGGAGCTGGCCAAGACACACCACCGGAAGGTTGAACCCTATCGAGAAGGATGGGCGCAAAAGCTCTATGTTTGGCCCTACCTTCTGAGAGTGGAGTTTCTGACCGCCATCATTGTGACAGGGATCCTGATGGTCTGGTCGATCACCCTGAACGCTCCACTGGAGGAACCGGCCAACCCCAACCTCACCATGAATCCGGCCAAAGCTCCCTGGTACTTTCTGGGTCTCCAGGAGATGCTGGTCTACTTTGACCCCTGGATTGCCGGTGTGGTGATGCCGACTCTCATCCTGGTGGGGCTGATGATCATTCCCTATGTCGACTGCAACCCCTTGGGAAACGGCTATTACACCTTTCGCCAGCGCAAGTTTGCCATTCTCACTTTCTGCTTTGGTTTTATGGTTCTATGGCTGTCTATGGTTTTTATAGGCACCTTCATCCGTGGTCCGGGTTGGATGTGGTTCTGGCCCGGTGAAACCTGGGATCACCATCGCTTGGTCTTTGAGACGAACCGAGACCTCAATGAGCTGTTCGGCATTGTCAACCAACCTTGGGTGGGTCTGTTCGGCGCTGCTGCAGTGGGGCTTTATTTTGTCATTTTTGGGTGGCTCACCCACAAACTTTTTGTCTGGAATGAGTTCAATCGAAAAATCTACCAGAAAATGACTCTTGTCCAATACCTGACTTTACAAAGTTTCTTACTGATCATGTGGGCTCTTCCGGTAAAGATGCTCCTTCGTCTGGTCTTCCGGATCAAGAACGTCATGGTCACTCCCTGGTTTAACATATGAGCAATCCAGTACAACGTCTTCTGTCCTGGTGGCGATCACGGTCCAAACTTGACGAAAGACCCGTCCCCCTAGAGGATCCGATTGTCAAATCCTCTCTGGCTACAGCCACTGCTATTGCTTCTCTGCTGCTCATCCTGACCCTGGTGTGGGCTCTGTACGATGAAGTTTGGGGTCTGCGTCCCTGGATTGGATACCAGGAGGATTTTCTCGAGCGTTACGAGCAGGTGCTCATCGATCTGAAGCCCAGACGGGGTGAGGAAGAGCAGGAGGTTCGGGGCTCACAAGGTTATACAGACCTCCAGCAAGCGCTTCAGGAGGCCGAAACAGAGATAGAACCTGAATTGGCTGAGATCGAAGCCGAAGAACGCC
Organism: Acidobacteriota bacterium; assembly: GCA_027295745.1. Classification (GTDB taxonomy): domain Bacteria; phylum Acidobacteriota; class UBA6911; order RPQK01; family JADFOI01; genus JADFOI01. The sequence goes on along the minus strand of JAPUKI010000350.1, from coordinate 2,815 downwards.
TGGTGAGACTGAAACTGGCGGCCATTACCAAAACGTTTACCACCGAGAGGAGTCGCCTGCAGGCAGCTATTTATGTACTGGAAACAGCCGGTGGTGACCAGAACGAGGGGCTGGAAAGGGACGTGGAAGCGCTCAGGATAGGGCCCTATCTGCTGGAGATACCAGACGGTGACGGTAACATTGAGAGCAACGACTACACTTTCGCGCAAATGGAAGAGGAATTCAACTCCCTCAAGGCTCGCCAGGGAGAGCTTCAGGGTCGTACGGTGGCGCTTTTGAGACCGTCGACCGAACTGCGACGAGAACGGAATGCTTTCCTGAACGCCCGTCTGACCAGCTTGACCGAGACACAAGTGGATGGCCTGCTCACCGGCCTGGACAACTTCAGGATTGAGATCAAACAAATTCACAATGCCGAAATGGGGCTGGTCGATCGGTGCGAGTCCTGTCATGTGGGCACTCAGGAACCCGTTTTGCTCACGCGAGAAGCCATGGGAGGGAGCAGCGTTTTTACCAGCCACCCCAACTCCGAACTGCTCCAAATCCATGACCCGGAAACCTTCGGCTGCTCACCCTGCCACAATGGCAACGGTGTTGCCACTGTCGGTACCACTGAGGCTCATGGCCAGTATAAACACTGGCTGTGGCCACTCTATCCAGCCGAGAATTTTGAAGCGGGCTGCTTGCAGTGTCATGAAGCTGACCGGTCTCTGGAATCATCTCCTGCCCTGGATGCGGGAAAGCAAACGTTTTACCTGGGCTGTATGGGCTGCCACGCTCGTGAAGGCTTTGACCCGGAGCCCAAAGAGCTGCGTGACACCCAAAAATCCCTCACAGATATCCTTACCAGAAAAAACGAGACCCAGTTGCAGATTGAGCGCACGGTGGCAAGTGCAGACCGCTCCCAAACCAATGAGGAAGCCGAGCGGCTTTACGCCCAAGCCGAGACTCTCACCCTGAGTATCGCCGGCCTCGATACTGAGTTGGCAGACTTGCAAGCCCGGGAAGCGGGTTTGATGATGGCGATCAAAAGGGTTGGTCCCAATTTGAAAGAAGTGCGGCTCAAGTTGAGAAAGGAATGGGTCCCGGATTGGATCCGGAATCCCCATGACTTTCGACCCACCACCAAAATGCCCCAATTCCGCTTGGAGGAAGATCAGGTACGGGCCATCTCGGCCTTTATCTGGCAATCCGGGATTGAGGCCGAGTTACCCCAGCAGCCCCCGGGAGATCCTGTCCAGGGGCAGACTCTTTTTGAAACCCGAGGCTGCATGGCCTGTCATTCCATGGGAGAGGGAGACGAGGCCTCAGGGGGTACCTTCGCCGCCAATCTCAGTCGCGTGGGTGAAAAAGCGAATTATGACTATCTGGTCCGCTGGATCCATAACCCCCGCGAGCGCACACTCCCCTACTGCCCCATTCACCAGAGAGAGATCACTCCGGAAGATTACGCCAGTCAGGGACTGCCCTTCGAATTTGACCTGGAACACAATCAGTGCCCACTGGGCGATCATCTCCTCCAGGTTCAACAGCCCACCGTCATGCCCAGTCTGCGCCTGAGCTGGGAGGAAACCAGGGATATCGCCAGTTATCTGATGACGCAGGCGCATGATGATGTCCAATATCCCCCGGCCCCTTATCTGGATGACCCGGAACTGATGGAAGAGGGTCGATTCTTAGTGCGGAACTTCGGTTGTGCCGGTTGTCACGAAATAAGTGGTTTGGAGAATGAGGGGAAAATCGGCACCGATTTAACCAAAGAAGGCAGCAAACCCATCGAACGGTTGGACTTTGCACTTTTGACCTCACAGGCAAAACAGGAAGGTTGGTATAACCTCAAGGGCTTCTTCGAGCGCAAGCTGGCGGATCCGGCTGTCTTTGACCAGGGCAAAATCAAAGAACCGTTGGAAGGATTGCGCATGCCCAATTTCGATTTGAGCCCTGAAGAGATCACCCAGCTCACCACTTTTCTTCTGGGTAGTAGGGACTCGAGATTCCCGGAAACTTCTTTCTACCAGCCATCGGACGAACGCAGCGAGATTCAAAAGGGCTGGTGGCTGGTCAGGAAATACAACTGTGTGGGCTGCCATCAATTCACTCCAGGCCAGGAAGCAACCGTTCTGGAAGAGCTGCCGCTCTACCAGGATCCGGACTGGCGCGAACAGCTCCCTCCCAGCCTGGTGGGTGAAGGAGCTCGGGTGGATCCCAACTGGCTGGCCCGGTTTTTAAGAAACCCAGCTCTCGATGAGACAGACTTGAATCGCAATGGCGTCCGGGCCTATCTGGAAGCCCGTATGCCCACCTTCGATCTATCCAATGCCGAAATTCAGCAGCTGGTCCGTTTCTTTGCCGCACTCTCCAAGCAGTCGCTCCCCTACACACCACCGTCCCTCGAGCCACTGTCCTCCCGAGAACTGACTATGGCGCGAGAGCTCTTTACACACCGGGCGGCTCCCTGCTTGACCTGTCATGCTACGGGAGACCCGGTGGCCGATCAGACGGCCACGGCGCCCAATTTCCTGCTCATCCCAGAGCGCCTCAAATCAGACTGGACTGAACGCTGGATCGTCCATCCCGAAGTCATCAGACCGGGGACGAACATGCCCTCGGGACTTTTTCGTCAGGACGGACAGCGCTGGGTTTTTGCTCTGGCCGACGTACCCAGCCTGCGAGGCTACGACCAGGATCATGCCAAGCTCATGGTGCGTTACATGTTCCAATACTCTGCGGCAGAGCAGCGTCGGCTGACAGGAAGATGATAGAATCGAGCTCTTCCATTGCTTAACTTTTTTGAGAGAGGAAAATAACATGCTGA
>JAPUKI010000035.1 GCA_027295745.1 Acidobacteriota bacterium | reverse complement strand
CTACCTGGGAATGGCGAGCCGCTTTCTCACATCATCCACGCTCATGTCATTTTTCTCAGATGTTGCGGAGGCGGTTCGCAAGGGCGGCACTGTGGGCAGTGAGAAGGGAATGGTGATTGAAGACAATCCACTGTGGGTTGACTTCGCCCGTGGCATGAGTCCCCTCATGGTTCCTGCAGCGGAGTTCATCGCCCAGTTGGTGGGAGCCAGCAGCGGATCCAGCTGGAAGATCCTCGATCTGGCAGCCGGGCATGGCATGTTTGGCACGACCATCGCCAGTCAAAACCCCAATGCCACAGTGGTGGCACTGGACTGGTCAAGCGTCCTTTCCGTTGCCCAGGAGAACTCCCACAGGGCAGGAGTCGCAGATAGATACCGTCTGCTTCCGGGAAACGCTTTCGAGACTGATTTTGGTGAAGGATACGATCTGATACTCATTACCAACTTCTTTCATCACTTTGATGAGGACACCTGCGTCCTTTTGATGGGCAAGGTTCACAAGGCACTTGGAGAAAAAGGCCGTGCCGTGACTCTGGAGTACGTTCCCAATGAAGATCGGATCTCCCCTCCCATTCCGGCAGCTTTCAGCCTCACCATGCTGGTCTCGACCCCTTCAGGCGACGCTTATACCTTCAAACAATATCAAGAAATGTTTCGTCGAGCAGGCTTTGCCCAGACAGACCTCCATCCCATCCCCCAGGGACCGCAGCAGGTTCTCATCAGTTACAAGTGAGGGATCGGGGAGGCGGGCCTGAAGGCTGTGGACTACACTCAAACCAACAGGCCCTGGGAGGTTAACGTAGCACCATGAAAACATGGGCAAGCTAGAGTGTACCAAGTCAGCAGAAGCAAAGGCTGTGATGGCAGTCACGAGAGAGCAAGAATTTCACTCAGAGACGATCAGCTCCGCAGGACTCCCTACCGGGGAAAGATAGCGGGCAGGCCAGCGTTTCTCACACAAGGTCGTCGCGAGCCACTCGTGGCGCGCGGCGGGAGGGCCGGCCTGAGTGCGTTGCGCCACGCGTGACCCGCAACGCAGGCAGGGCGGATCATTGCGCTGATGCAGTAGACCTGGTGTGAGAAATGCGGGCTAAAGCTATTGAAAGTAAGTCAGTTGCGCTATATTGGCAGGAGTTATCCAAGGGAGAGGTGTTTGATCCATGACCTTTCGGCATCCCATGTGGGTGAGAGGTGTACTCTTCTTGCTCTTACTGAGTTCCTCATGCTCCCTGAAACAACGGGCTGTCAATACCCTCTATGATGTGCTCGCTGAGTCAGAGAAATCCTATCTTTCTGATGAGGACCCGGAGTTGATCGCTGCCGCTTTGCCCTTCAATCTCAAGATCATTGAGACACTCCTGGAAACGAGTCCCGAACATCGTGGTCTTCTTCTCTCTGCCACGACCGGTTTTACATTTTACGCATACGGTTTTGTTGAGCCCGAGGCCCAGGTCATTGAGGAGCAAGACTTTGATGGGGCCGAACAAATTCGGGACCGGGCCTCCCGCCTTTACAGTCGGGCTTTCCACTATGGGTTTCGGGGCTTGGAAGTGGAACATCCCGGCTTCGCTGATCGGGTGCGTCGAGAACCCGAAAACACGGTTGCTGTGCTGGAGCTTGAAGATGTCCCCCTGGCTGTCTGGTCGGCCGCTGCTCTGGGTGCGGCAATTAGTGTTTCAGTGGACAATCCGGAGTTGACTGCGGACCTCAGCGTGGTAGGAGCCCTCCTCCACCGCGCTCTCGAACTGGAGGAAGATTTCCAAGAGGGGACCATCTATGAGTTTCTGATCAGCTATGAAATGTCGCGCGTGGGCGGCTCGGTCGAGCAGGCCCGGGAATATTACCGTCGGGCCCAAGAGCTCTCCGGAGAAAGAAAATGCTCAACATGGTTGACGTGGGCTGAAAGTGTTTCCATTCTCCAGCAAAACCGTCAAGAATTTGAAAATCTAATGGAGAAAATTCTCTCATTTGATGTAAGCTCTTATCCAGAAAACCGGCTGCTCAACATCTTAGCCCAGCGGAGAGCACGCTTGTTGATGCAGCAAATCGATGATTTTTTCTTGGAGTGAGGAAGTGACCATTAAGTCTTTGCGAGTTCTGTCTGCACTTTGCCTGTTCGTTGCGATGAGCTCCTTTCTGCAAGGCCGAGTACAAATCAGAATGGGCACTATGGTTCCCACTGGCTCCGCCTGGCATAAGATTCTCCAAAAAATGGGGTCTGACTGGAGCATTGCCACTGATGGAGAAGTCAGGCTGCAGATTTTTGCCGGCGGCGTCGCCGGCGACGAAGGAGCGCTGATCCGGAAAATGCGGATCGGGCAACTCCAGGCAGCAGCCATCTCCAACGCCGGCCTGACAGTCATCGACCGGGCAGCCTTCGCTTTGATGCTCCCCTTGATGTTCGAAAGCTATGAAGAATGGGATTACGTGCGAGCAGTCATAAACGTTGAGCTGGAAGCCAGGTTGAGGGAAAAGGGCTTCGTCGTACTGGCCTGGTCCGATGCCGGTTGGGTCTATTTTTTCAGTAAGGAACCCGTAACCCGTCCCAGCCAGATGAAACAGCTGAGGTTAGCGGCCTCGGCCTCCGATACGGTGGCTGTCGACATCATGAAGTGGGCAGGTTTTCGGCCCGTTCCCATCACCACAGTTGACACTATAACGGGACTTCAGACGGGGCTTATTGAAGCCGTTTCTTTACCCACCATTCTGGCCAACCTCTCTCAGTTCTACCAATATGCAAAGAACATGACCGATATGAAATGGGCTCCTCTGCAGGGCGCGATTTTGCTGGATGAGAGAACATGGAATCGCCTCTCCTCTGAACAGCAGGAAAAGGTGATGCTCCTGGCCAGAGAGGCGGGAACAGGCCTCAAGCAAGTGATTCGTCTGCAGGAAGAGCTCGCCCTGAAGGCTATGAAGACCCGAGGACTGCAAGTATGGGAGGTCGGAGAGGAGGCCATGGAAGAATGGCGACAAACTGCCCGCTCAGCCTATCCCGAGATCCGAGGAAGGCTGGTTCCCCCGGAAATATTCGACCGAGTTCAAAGCCTGCTGGAAGAATTTCGGTCCAGACGCTAGTGTCTCATCCACTCCTATGAGACGCCTTCACCTCATTGAAGATAGTCTTTCCGTTTTTGCTCTCTTGGCTATGGCAACCTTGCCTCTGCTGGAGATCGTGCTCCGGAAAGCCTTCTCCATAGGAATTCCCGGCTCAGCGGTCTGGGTTCAACACCTGACCCTTTGGATCGGCTTCCTGGGTGCAGCAGTGGCCGCGCGCAGAGGGGAGCTGCTCTCCTTGACCGTCGGCCCCTCACTTCTGACGGGCAAAGCCAAGAAAGCTGCCGAGATTCTTGCTGCGGGCGTCGGTGTGGCGGTCTGTTTAGCACTCGCTTATGGGAGCCTGCAACTCGTCATCGCCGAACGAGAAGGAGGGAGTCTTCTGGCACTGGGTTTACCGGTGTGGGTGGCCCAGGCCATCATGCCGGTAGGATTCTCTGTGATTGGACTTCGAATCCTCTGGAGAGTCCCCTATGGATGGTCAGGCCGCGCCATCACCGCTTCCTTTGCCTTCATTCCCATTCTGCTGTGGGCTTTTGAAGACTTGCCTGGCCACGGAATCTGGCTGCCCTTGTTTCTCGTTCTCATCCTAGCCATCGCCCTGGGCGCTCCCATTTTCGTGGTCCTGGGAGGAACTGCCGCAGTCCTGCTGTGGGACAACTTTGAGCCGGTCGCTGCCATTGCGCTCGAAACCTATGGCCTGAGCCTGAAGGCGGTGCTTCCCACCATCCCTCTCTTCACCTTTGCGGGATTTATCCTGGCGGAAGGCGGCACTCCACACCGCCTGGTGAAGGTTTTTCGGGCCCTCTTTGGCTGGATGTCAGGCGGTTTGGCCGTGGCGGCTATTGTGGTGTGCGCTTTTTTTACCAGCTTTACGGGAGGCAGTGGGGTCACTGTTTTGGCCATGGGAGGCTTGCTCTATCCCATGCTTCGTGAAGACAACTACTCGCACAAATTCACCAGCGGACTCCTCACCGCTTCGGGGTCACTGGGCCTGCTCTTTATGCCTTCCCTGGCGGTCATCCTCTATGGAATCGTGGCCGAGATTGACATCGTAAGACTCTTTATCAGCGGTTTCGTGCCCGGCCTCCTCGAGATACTCCTGGTTGTCGGCTTTGCCCTCGTTTATGCAAAGCGCTCAGGGAGCATTCGCGTGCCTTTCGATGTCCGCAAGGCAGGTCTCGCCCTGTGGGAAGCGAAATGGGAAGTCGCCATACCGGTTGTGGTGTTGGGAAGCATCTTTAGTGGTCTGGCCACCCTGGTGGAAGCGTCTGCACTCACGGTCCTCTATGCCTTTTTTCTGGAGTTTGTGCTACGCCGCAATCTGAGGATTAGCCGCGATCTGACTCGCGTCGTGGGGGCCGCTGCCACGCTGATCGGCGGGGTGTTGATCATTCTGGGCGTTGCACTCGGCCTCACGAATTACTTTGTGATGCAGGAAATTCCTCTTCAGGCTACGGAGTGGGTCCAGTCATTTGTACAGTCACCGCTGTTCTTTTTACTTCTGTTGAACCTGTTTCTGCTGGTGGTGGGGTGCCTGATGGACATGTATTCGGCCATTGTGGTGGTAATCCCTCTCATTGCACCACTGGCTCTGTCCTATGGTATTGACCCTTTTCACCTAGGCATTATCTTCCTGACCAACCTGGAGTTAGGATTTCTGACGCCCCCGGTTGGAATGAATCTCTTTTTGGCTTCTTACCGATTTAAGAGACCCCTAATGGAGGTTTACCGGGCAGTGCTGCCATTCCTGGCCATTCGAATCACAGCCGTTGCTCTGGTCACTTATGTCCCGGCCTTGACCATGACCCTGCCTGGCTGGCTGCAATAACTGGGAGGCTCATACCCTATGTTCGCCATGCTGCTGCATGCACCCGGGCAACCGCTGCAGGAAGCTGATCTGCCCAAATCCAAACCCGCTGCTGGACAAATCCTGGTGAGAGTTGCTGCCTGCGCAGTCTGCCGGACCGACCTGCACGTGGTGGACGGCGAGTTGCCTGAGCCCAAGCTCCCTCTGGTGCTGGGGCATGAAATCATCGGCAGGGTGGTCGAGAGGGGTGAAGGAGCTGACCGGTTTGCCATCGGGGAGCGAGTGGGAATTTCCTGGCTGGGGTGGAGCTGTGGAGAATGTTCCTACTGCCGCTCCAACCGTGAGAACCTTTGTGATAGGGCGCGCTTCACCGGCTACACGATCGATGGTGGGTACGCCGATTACACCGTGGCCGATCAGAGCTACTGCTTCTCCATACCGGAATCTTATTCAGACGTCCAAGCCGCACCTTTGCTGTGCGCTGGCCTCATCGGGTACCGCTGCTTAGCCAAGGCAGGGAATGCGAAGCGCCTGGGGATCTATGGGTTTGGAGCGGCAGCTCATATTATCGCTCAGGTCGCCCTCTACCAAAAACGTCAGATCTATGCCTTTACCCGTCCCGGGGATAGCGAGACGCAGCAGTTCGCTCGGGAACTTGGCGCAACCTGGGCCGGGGATTCAGACCAATTGCCACCCCAGGAACTGGATGCTGCACTTCTCTTTGCACCGGTGGGTGAACTCATCCCACAAGCGCTGAAAGCCGTGGCCAAGGGAGGCACCGTGGTGTGCGGCGGAATTCACATGAGCGACATCCCCTCCTTCCCCTACCGTCTCCTATGGGGCGAACGAAAGCTCTGCTCAGTCGCCAACCTTACACGCCGAGACGCCCAGGAATTCCTGGCTTTGGCGCCCCGAGTCCCCATTAGAACCAAGGTCCAGACTTTTCCCCTGGCTGAGTCTAACCGGGCTCTGGAGCAACTCAGAAGCGGCGAGATACAGGGAGCTGCGGTCCTGGTCACGGATGCAGCCAACTAGCAGGGATTATGCATAGGTCTTCGTGACGAAAACCTATGCAGATCCCGGCTTTAGGGAGATCTGGCCGTTTCTCTGCTTTTCATGATAGAGTTGGGCCGCGTCTCAAGGAGACTGAGGCTTTCCAGGAGGGAACCGATGCACAAAGTCCGAAGCTTTCTTCTCTGTTGCCTCTTCTCCACTACACTCGTCTTTGCCCAAACCGACCCCGACATTGAGAAGCGGATTGAAGAGATCATTGCCCTCGTCACAGACTCGAAATTGGATGCTGCTGTGAGTAAGGCTGCTGAATTGGTGGCGGCGCATCCTCACTCCTATGAGGCCCACAGGACGGCTTTTCAAACCAATTTTGAAGCCTTTCGAGGTAATCCCGATGGCCCCGACGGTAGCTTCCAGCTGGAAACGGCCCTCAAACGTTTGGACTACCTGCGGCGCCTTGCACCCCTCAGTTACGAGGCCTGGGAACTCAGCCTCTCTTTCTGGAACCCGGCCAGGTTAAACCCGCGGCCCCAAAACCCCGAAACTGTGCAACTTCTGGCTGAGGCTGAAGGTTTTCTTGGGGGCAACGAAACGGAAAAGGCGGTTGAAGCCCTACAAGAGGTCATCCAAAAGGAACCAGGGTACGCGGCAGCCCACCTCAGCCTGGGAGAAATCTACTTTAGCAGAGGGGAATATGCCGAGGCTCTGAGGTTTGCCGAGGCGGCCACCGAAAAGGACCGTGGTGATCCCGTAGGATTTCTCTTGCTGGCCCGTGCTCATGCGATGTTGGGAGACTCAGAGGAGGCGATCAGGAATTTGATACACAGCCTTGAAGCCGATCCCAGCTATCCCCCGGCATGGCAGTTGCTGACACAACTGGATTTAGGGGGGACCAACGTGGAGCACATGGCACTCCACTTCCCCAAGCCGGTCCTGTGGGCCATCGATCAGGGAATCGAGGAACCAAACGAAGAACTCCTTCAGGAACTGAGCGAGGTATCGCGTGGGGCATGGAGGGCTTACATCGCAGCCAAGGTCCAGTTCCAAAAAGTCACATGGAGAAGGGAGTCGGAACTCCAGTTTTACCGCTATAGCTTCAGAGAAGAGTTGACGGCGATCATTGACTTGCTCTTGATCTGGACAGAGATCAGCGCCAGCAACTCTGAGGCAGAGGATGTGCTGTTGGATCACTGGCTGGCTGCCAGCGATGCCGGAGCTGTGGACGCTGCCATCTTTGTAGACTTTTTTCTGGAACAAAACCGGCACGATTTCACGATGTGGAAGCTGGAGTACCCCGGTAAGTTCGAAGAGTACTTTTACAAATTCGTGCTACCGCGAGCTTCCAGCCTGAACACCAGACCAGGAGGTTGAAAGCTGATGGCGGCCGATGTTTTAAGAGGCCCTGCGGCTGCAAGAAAAGGAGAAACACATGCAACCAAACCACCACCAGTCCAATTTCGGGGCCTGCTTGCGCCATTCTTCTCTAGGGGTGCTGTTAGGCCTCCTGGTGACGTTCACTACCGTTTACGGACAGACCACGGGAGACAAACCCTTGGTGGAAATTGAAACATCCCTGGGCACGTTGGTGGCCGAACTGGACGCCCAGAAGGCGCCTAAGACCGTCGAGAATTTTCTGCAGTACGTGGATGACAAGTTTTACGAAGGAACTATTTTCCACCGTGTCATCGAAGGCTTTATGATCCAGGGCGGCGGGTACAACAGAGACATGACGCGTAAAGCAACGCGTGATCCCATTGAGAACGAGGCCAAGAACGGCCTGGGAAACAGCCGTGGAACACTGGCCATGGCGCGCACTGGTGATCCGCACAGCGGCACCGCCCAGTTCTTCATCAACCACGGCGATAACGCCAATCTTGATTATCCAGGATCGGATGGCTGGGGATATGCTGTCTTTGGGAAGTTGGTTTCCGGTCAGGACGTTCTGGACGAGATCGCCACGGTGGAAACCGCTAGCGGCGATGTCCCAGTTGAACCTGTGGTGATCCTATCGATCAAGCGAGTCGAGGATTAGAAACGACCTGTTTCCGGGTTCTTTCGATCTCTAAAGTCCTGCCACTTGTAAAAGTTCAGATGGGGGTCCGCCAAATAAGCAGCCAGTTTCTTCGGGTCCTGGGTGGACAGGTCTCTCAGTGCACGAGTGTACTGTTCTGATTTCTCGCGATTGTTCAATCTCCGGTGTGTACTGCTCAGAAAAGACAGACCATGATAGCGCAGCACTGTCCGCTCGGCTCGTGCGTAGACCTCTTCGTGATCCTGATACCATTCGATAGCTTGTGCCATCAGGTCAGCGGCTCCTTCCCACTCCTCGGAGCGTGCGGTGATCAAGGCTAAGTTGTAGAGAGTTCTCCCATGACTGCGCCGGTCGTTTGCTTCCTGCGCCTTTTGCAGAGCTTTTTGCAAGTAGCTGTGAGCCTGCTCAGTTTGATTCGTGACTAAATAAGCCGAACCCAGATTCAAGAGAGCATTGGCCTCCCAGGTCCTGCGGCCGATTTGTTGAATCACTTCGACCGC
>JAPUKI010000349.1 GCA_027295745.1 Acidobacteriota bacterium | reverse complement strand
ACACTCTTTCGGCTCATTTTCACGACTCGGAAACCTGGTCGCTCGTTGTATCAAAGGACTCTGGTCGAAGGGGTTCGAAGCCACAAGAGATCATTGCTGAAGTCCCTGGAACCCTCAGCAAGCTCAACGCTTCCGTCGACCAGATGAGCATCGAGCTCACCGGCCAGGGCTCGAAGGGAACGCTTGTTCTCGAGTGGGGAATCAGCCGTTTGAGCGTCGACTTCGCCGCTGCTTGAATCGGCAGTTCGACCCTTATAAGGAAGCTTCTACAGCAGCCAATACTCTCGGGGAGTCCTGTCTCTCGTAACATCTGTATGGATGATCCGTTTGGGGTGACAGTTCCCACATCTGCCGATTAGGTAACTCACTAGGTGAGGAGTCCTTTCGTGAAGGAGAAGTTTGACACGATGGTTATGGAGCCCCCGGCCAAACCCAAGAAAAAAGAGGTCAGTGGCCAAAAGCTGAGCCGAAAATGGGTGGGCCAGGCGATCAAGCGCTGCGAAGATCCTCGCCTCCTGACCGGTAGAGGGACCTTTGTGGATGACATCACCCTGCCCAACATGCATCACGCCGCCATCCTGCGGAGTCCGCGTGCCCATGCCAGAATTCTGTCCTATGACACCAGCGAGGCAACCCAATATCCAGGCGTGCTAACCGTTTTGACAGGGGAAGAAGTCGGCCAGATGAGCAAGCCTTTCCCGGTCGGTGTGACAGCAGCTTTCAAGTACTACAGTGCGGCAGTGGGAAAAGTGCGCTACGTAGGAGAACCGGTGGCCGTGGTGGTCGCCTCTGATCGCTATGTGGCTGAAGACGCCATGGAGTTGATCCAGGTCGAATACGAGGCTCTTCCTCCCCTTGTGGACACCGAGGCGGCTCTGGAGGCGGACGCGCCCGTTCTACACGAGGAGCTCGGAAACAACATTGGCTGTCATCGACTGCTGAACTATGGAGACGTCGATCAGGCTTTTGAGGAAGCTGACCTGGTGCTCAAGGAGCGTTTTGTTTTCCCTCGCTACAGCTCTCTCCCTCTGGAAACCTACGCCGTCATTGCCGATTACGACCCCATCACGAAAATGTTTACCATCCACTCGAATTTTATGGGTCCCTTCAGCATGCATGCGGTGGCCGCCAGAGCTCTGAATATTGAGGAAAACAAGCTGCGCTTTATTGTGCCCTCGGACATTGGTGGAAGCTTCGGCATCAAGAGCAGTATCTACCCCTATATGGTGCTCCTTGCTCTCGCCTCCCAGAAAGCTGGAAGACCGGTCAAGTGGATCGAGGACCGCCAGGAGCATCTCATGGCCAGTTCCTGCCAGACCGACCGTGTGGCCTATCGCGAGGTAGCGGTCAAAAAGGACGGCACACTGCTGGGCATCAAGGCCAAGATAATTGACAATGTAGGTGCCTACTTGCGCGCCCCCGAGCCGGCCTGCACTTTTCGTCCCATTGGGAACTTCGTCGGGCCTTACACGGTCAGGAACGTCCAAATAGACGCCTACGATGTGATGACCAATAAATGTCCCACTGGACCGAACCGGGGATACGGATGCCAGCAGATCTACTTTGAGCAGGAACGCATGATGGACAGAATTGCTGAAGAGCTGGAGCTGGATCCAATAGAGATTCGCAGGAAGAACCTCATCCCAGCTGAAGCCATGCCCTACACCACGCCAATGGGGGGGATCTATGACAGTGGAGACTACCCCAAGGGGATGGATCTGGTCGTCCAGATGAGCCAATACACGAAACTGCGCGAGACGCAGAAGAAAGCCCGCTCAGAAGGTCGTTTGTTCGGAATCGGGATTGCCACGGGCGTTGATCCCTCCGTGTCCAACATGGGCTACATCACAATTGCCCTGCCCCCGGAATTCCGAGCACGACCCGGCTACCTGCCCAAGTCGGGATCGGCCGAATCAGCCACCATCCAGATGAATCAGCGCGGCAAGGTCAGCGTGACCATGGGCACGACACCACAGGGACAAGGGCATGAAACCGTGGTCACCCAGATCGTGGCCGACGAGTTGGGAATTACTCCTGATGATGTGGTGGTTGTGGATGAATTCGACACCTCCAAGCATGGCTGGAGCATCTCCTCGGGAACTTACGCCAGTCGTTTTGCTTCGGTTGGGACCAGCGCAGTGGTCCTGGCGGCCCGCAAGCTCAAGAAGAAGATCATTCGCCTGGCCGCTGCACTCCTGTCTGTGTCCGAAGAGGATCTGACCATCGAAGAGGGAAGGGTTTTTGTCAAAGACAATCCAGACAAAGGCATGACCGTCAAGCGCGTGGCCGGCACCGCCCACTGGAACCATGAACTCCTCCCCGATGACATCGAAGCCGGCTTGCAGGCCCGAGCCGTCTTTCGCTTCCCCTCAAACGTCGCTCCTGACCCTCAGGATCGGGTCAATTCTTCCAACACCTATGGTTTCATGGTAGAAATTGCCGTGGTTGAGGTCGACCCTGACTCCGGGCAAGTGAAGATTCTGGACTGGTTCAGCGTGCACGATGCCGGAACCATCATCAACCCCATGATCTTAGAAGGCCAGATTTACGGAGGAGCTCTGCATGGCATAGGAGGAGCCCTGTACGAGGAGTTAGCCTACGATGAAGAGGGTCAATTCCTCACCGGCAGCTTCATGCACTACGTGTGCCCCACCTCAGTGGAGGCTCCCGTATTGAACATTGGCCACATCTGCTCGCCTTCACCCCTGACGCCTCTTGGATCCAAGGGGGCCGGGGAGAGCAGCAGCGAAACAGCTCCGGCCGCCATCGCCGGAGCGGTTGCCGATGCCCTGCGGCCTTTGGGAATTAAGGTGAACGAATTACCCTTGAATCCCAAGAAGGTCTGGGCACTCATTCACCCATCTCAGTCTCAACAAAATTGACGGATTCCAGCACAACATGAAACCTCCAAAGTTCGAATATTTTGATCCCACCACCGTCCAGGAAGCTCTCGATCTGCTGAAGCAATACGGTGAGGATGCCAAGCTTCTGGCCGGAGGTCAGTCTCTGGTACCGCTGCTGAACTTCAGGCTGGCTCATCCCCAGGTTCTCATTGACATCAATCGGATCAAAGAGATGGATTATGTCCGTGAAGCCAATGGGAAATTAGCCATAGGTGCCATGACGCGGCAAAGGACGCTGGAAGTCTCCCAGACCATTCGCTCCAAATGCGGCCTGCTCACTGATTCTGCCGAGTTGATCGGCCATCCTCAGATCCGTAACCGCGGTACCGTGGGAGGAAGTCTTGCTCACGCCGATCCTACAGCCGAACTGACCGCAATCGCCAAGGCCCTGGATGCTGATATGAAGGTCCGCAGTCATGAGGGAGAACGAACGATCCCGGCCAAGGATTTTTTCGTCACCGTGATGACCACTGCCCTTGAACCCTCTGAAATGCTGGTCGAAATCGAGTTCCCCTCACTGGCACCCTCAGCTGGATGGGCAT
>JAPUKI010000348.1 GCA_027295745.1 Acidobacteriota bacterium | reverse complement strand
ACTGACATAACGCTCAATAAGGTCCGCAAGTTCTTCATAATGAAGGACATATCGGTGTTTTGGGACTCCACCCTTTCTTATGCTTTTGGTTTTAAACCCATATTTACGAAGAGTCTGCGAGATGTCGTTTCTGGAAGGCTTACTCGGCAAGTTACTACAGATCTCACCTAGTTCTGTGGAGTTGCCGACCAGTGGGTTTTCTTCTTCGGCAAGTCGTGTCAGCTCCCGCAATATCCCATGTTCTTTGATCTCCTTCTGCTGATCATTCCGAGTGATTGAGATCGCCCCTAAGAAGGTCTGGAGTTTCTCCTCTAGCTGCGGGTGATCTTTGTAGGCAACTTCGAGAATGGCGGCCAGAGGCTCAGCGATGTCGATGGTGCGGTCCCTGAAATCCTTCAGGAGCGGAAATTCCCCATCATAGAGTTGGGCCACCTTGTCCTCGTTAAGAATCCAGAAAAGCTCGATCTGATCCCTCAGCTTCTCTACTTCCTTTGTGAGCTTCCGAGGCCGGAACTTCTCCCGCTTTTCCTCCTTGGTCTGCCTGACCATCTCAAGGTCAAAGGTTCGGTCTAGTGTGGTCTGGTTGAGGATCTCCCTATTGATTCCAGCCAGAGCGCGTGGTGCAAATACGGGGAATCTCACAGACTCGTATTCACCATCTCGATATTCCATACGGGTTACGGCACCACCTTTTTGAAAGCCTGCATTCAGCACGCTCCGTAGGTACTCAATGGTGGGCAAACTATCCAGCTCATCTACTAATTGGGTGGTGTCATGGGCAGTACGGAAGATCCCTGCCTCTGTTGGGGATATAAGCAGCCCACTTGGTTTGTAGACGAGAAGGTTCAATACTTCCAACAGTCGGGACTTGCCACTAGATGATTTAATAGAGTGAGCGAAGATGTAGCCTGTGTAATCAAAGAGCTGATAGTTGTGCGTTGAGACAACCCATAGGCTGATGAGCTGGTAGAGACTCTTATCCTTCAAGAACACAAACCGCTCCAGAAATCGAACCAGACTGTCTATGATCGTGGGCTCACTTTCAGAGATTCTCATTTTCATCCTGCCTGTTGTCTTCATTGAGTCGAGTCTGTTTTTTAAAATATTTCATTCTGTTTGTTTCCTGTCCCTTCTGCTCATCTGCTGCCTTCCTTGATTATCCTTTCCAACTCGCTCTCGCTGATTCTGACGAGCCTCCCCAATTTGATTGATTTGATTTGCCCTGTCTGGAGCCAGGAGTACACCGTCCACCGAGAGATGGAAAGACGATCTGCAAATTGTTTTGGTGTCAAAAACCTATCCTCTAAAACATTCATTTTTGTTTCTCCTTCCTTAAGAATTGACACCACTAAATTATCTAATTGGCGACCCAACAGTCTTAAGGAATGGCTACTCTGATTTAGCGGAGTAAGTCAGAGTTAGGAAGCTTCAGTATTGAAGGGAGTTACGGGATTTACGATCTAAGTCGTAAGAATTATGTATTGGATAGCACCACATCGTTAACAGAATTTGCTAGAAAAAACCAGCAGGACATCGTTTACAGTTACCAGCCTGAAGGTCACACATTCCTGGGTGGAGATCGCCCCCATGGGGGCGGCAAAATAGCAGCACATCGTTAACACTTTCGGCTGTATTCAATCGGCATCCGGTAGTCGAACGCTTCGATTAACTGGTCATCCACTCTAACCTGAAGGCACTGGGTTTTGGTGCAGATCGTGGCGATGACATACTCGTACTGAACCGATTTCGGCAATCGGAACTTTTCCCCGAAAATATCCAAGCGACAGTCGCTGCGAATGAACCGAATCAGATGAATATAGCCGTCAGCCAGAGAAAGGTCGATTTGTTTGAGTGAAACCGTGGCGGACAGCTTGTGGATGTCAATTCCTTGGCTTTTCACAAATTCGACCGGCACATTGCCTGCGATTGCAGAGCAACGGTGATTCTCGTTGCGGAAAGTCTCAAAAGCCTTGGCTTCCGTTTTCAGTTCTTGGTAGCTGGTAAAAAACTGTTGACGGAAGAACACTTTGTCGAAGACGTGCTGCAGCTTTTCGACGGCGCCATTTCGCCAAGGCTCCCCGATCGGAATGAAAATCGCCTGCACACCTAAAGCCAGGCCCATCCGAAGAACCAACCCGAGAGAATGAGGATGGCGATTACTGCCACGGAAGCTGAGTGCATTGTCCATCTGAAGAAAGTCCGGCTTTCCAATCGTTTTCCAAGTGCGCAGTAGACCCTGGGCCACCGCCTCATCTCCTTTGCTGCGGCAGGGATTAATGGCGGCCAGGTAGCTCTCTAAATCAATGACGTTGAAACTGTAGAAACGCCCGTCTTTCTTGATATGGCGGGGTCCCACGAGATCGGCCTGTTGGATGGAGTCCGAGAAGATCTGTTTGACATCCGGATAAGGCGTGCCACTCGGCTGATAGGCTTTCTTTTCTCGTACCAGATTATTGCGTTTCAGGATGCGATCGATCGTCCAGGTCGGCAATGGCTCTAAGCCCAGTTTCTGCATTTCCCACTGGATAGCCAACGCTCCCACCTGCGAGAACTTCGTCTTTTCCAGCTTTTGTCGAACTCGGATCACTTCTCCCTCTCGCTGCCCAGATGTCTTGTTAGCAACCCTATGGGGTTTCCTGGACCGCTCGCAGAACCATTTGGACTCTCCCGAGTTGTATCGCTTCAGCCATTTATAGAACCACCGCCGGCTGCACTCCAGCCTGCGGCAGATTTCACTGACCTTTGTTCCCTGTTGATAAAGTCGGATAGCCTCTTGACGGTTCTCTTCCTCTCTTCCATGCTCCATTCGCTACACCTCCCTAACGGGAGATCTTGCGTCGGAGGTCTGTTACTGAGTTTTTGAAACTGTTACCGATGTCCTGCTACAATTTCACCCTTAAGGTGTTACCGATGTCGGTGTTACCGATGTCCTGCTATTTGTCATTTAACATCTAGGGAAGGCATCGGCCTCGCCAGCCACGGCCCGATGGCGGCAGAGGCCATGTTCGCCATGCAGCGCCCCAATGCAATCATCTCCTGGGTCAGGAGTTCCAAGAGCCGTCTTCAGGACCGCCCGAAGCCTCGCAACGCCATTTCTCCTGAAGAGTGGCGGGAAGCCCTTGGTGATGTCAGCCGAGTCGGGTCAACGTGGCATATTGAGAATAAGATAGGGCAAATTTTGATCTGGCAAGCTTGGAGATGACCGCAC
>JAPUKI010000347.1 GCA_027295745.1 Acidobacteriota bacterium | reverse complement strand
CTGTCGCCCCGATGGGGCTCCGGAGGCGTCTCGTCACCCGGTCAGCTGGTCAAGAATCAGCCTCTCCGTGGTCTGTGGTCTGTGGTCAGCTGTCTTTTGTCTGTTGTCTATTGTCTATTGTCAGTTGTCCGCGGTTCCGCGGTTGCCCGGTCAGGGTAGAACCTGATGCACAGCGCCGGGAGGACGACCATGTTCAGAAATGCGGAGGAGAGCAGTCCGCCCAGGACCACGATGGCCAGAGGAGACTGGATTTCGTTGCCGGCCCGGTCTCCGGTCAGAGCCAGGGGAATCAGGGCCAATCCTGTGGTCAAGGCCGTCATTAAGATGGGGCTCAGACGCTCCATCGAGCCCTGGTAAATCGAATCACTCAAGGATTTCTTTTCTCCCAGCAGGTCCTCATAACGGGAAACCAGCAGTATTCCATTTCGGGTTGCGATGCCCACCAGGGTCACGAAGCCCACCATGGAAGCGATACTCAGGACTCCTCCACCGGCAAAGACCGCCAGGATGCCACCGATAAGCGCTAAAGGAAGATTTGCCATCATCAGACCAGCCAGACGAAAGCTCTTAAAGGCTAAATACAAGATAAAGAAAATAGCCAGCACTGCCAGGACGGACAACAGTCCGATGACGCGGCTGGCCTCTGCTTCACTTTCAAACTGGCCGCCATAGACAAGATAATAGCCCTCGGGAAGTACCAGCTGGTCTTGAACTGCCCTTTGGATCTCATTGACAGTGCCCCGCAGATCTCGATCCGCCACATTGCACTGGATAACGATCATGCGTTGAACATTTTCCCGACTGATGCGGTTGGGTCCCGAATCCACCCGCACGTCGGCCAATTCCATGAGAGGCACCGCAGAACCATAGGGGGTGTCAATCTTGATGCGCCGCATCTGTTCGACACTGGAGCGGGCCTCCTCGTTGAATCGGACCAGAAGATCGTAAGACTCCTGTTCTTCCAGGATCTGCCCCACCACCTCGCCGTTCAATCCGATGTCAACCACTTCTGACACTCCTGCAAGCGAGAGTCCATACCGCCCAATCGCTTCCCGGTTCAGACGAATCTGAGTCTGAGGAATATGAGCTTGCTGATCAACCTGCAAGTCCACAACTCCCGGGATGGGTTCCATGACCTGCCGGACAGATTCTGCCAAGCTTCTCAGCCTCAGCAGATCCGGTCCAAAAAGCTTGATAGCCACAGCTGCCTGAACTCCTGAGAGCATGTGATCAATCCTGTGGCTGATAGGCTGTCCGATATTAAAGGTAGCTCCCGGAATAATGGCCAAGTCATTTCTCAAGTCGGCCAGAAACTCTTCTCGTGTTCGCTCCTGGAGCTGGAAGCGAACATCCATCTCGGCAGCATTCACCTCCATGGCATGCTCGTCCAGTTCCGCCCTTCCCGTTCGCCTGGCGGTCGACACCACTTCTGAGTTGGATAAGATGATCTCTTCGGCCAGTTTACCCAGGCGATCTGATGCCTCCAGAGAAGTGCCGGGAATGGTGACCTGGGTGATGGTCAAGGTCCCTTCATTAAACTCAGGAAGGAAGGTTCTGCCCATATAGGGGACCAGAACGAGCGCAGCCAGGACAAGACTTGCGGAGAGGGCAAGGACAGGCAGCGGGCGTTGAAGAGAGAACCGGAGAAGAGGGGCATAGGCAGCCTTCAGTTGGCGGACGACCCAACTTTCCTTCTCTTTGCCCAGTAAGGATTCTCCCCGCAGCAAATAAGAACACAGAGCGGGCGTGACCGTTAGTGCCACCAACAGTGAGGCAAATATCGAAATGATATAGGACATCCCCAGGGGTCTCAGCATTCTCCCTTCCAGACCGCTGAGAGCAAAGAGGGGAATAAAGACCACGATCACGATAAAGGTGGCAAACATGATCGGATAGCGCACCTCGCATGAGGCCTGGAAAATAACTTCTCTGGCCGCTACTCGCTGATCCGGAGCTCTCTGCCAATTTTCACGCAGTCTGCGGTAAACGTTTTCCACATCGATGATGGCATCGTCCACCAGGGCCCCGATGGCAATCGCCATTCCGCCTAACGTCATGGTGTTGATACTGATCTCAAAGATCCAAAAGACGTAGATGGTGAAAATTAAAGACAGTGGAATGGCCAACACAGAGATCAGGGTGGTCCTGATGGTGAGGAGAAACAGAAACAGGACCACAATAACCAGGACCGCACCATCCCTCAGGGCGATCAAAACGTTGTCAACGGCAGCTCCGATGAAATCGGATTGACGGAAGATCTGCCTTTCAATTGCCAATCCCGCTGGGAGAGTCACCTCAATTTCATCCAGAACTGCATCGATGCGAGCGGTGAGATCAAGGGTGTCGGCGTCAGGCTGCTTCATTACAGAAAGGATGACCGCCTCCTGGGCATTGACGGAGGCCGCACCTCTTCGAACCTTCGGTCCAATCCGAACATCTGCCAGCTGTTCAAGCCGTATCGAAGGTGCTGTCAGACCCGCTATCGGCGTCCTCCTTAACTGCTCGATATTTTGAATTCGACCGAGACCTCGGACCAGGTATTCCCTCCCCGAGTCTGTGTAAAAGCCCCCCGAGGAATTTTGGCTGGCACTCGCTACCGCTTCAACGACCTGGTCTAAGCGCTTCCCGTAGTGGCGCATGTTGGCAAGATTCAAAAGGACCTGATACTGGCGAACCTCGCCCCCGATTGGTACCACCTGCGAAATTCCGGTCACAGAAAGAAGCCTGCGCCGGATGGTCCAGTCTGCGATGGTTCGCATCTCCATTAACCGCTCGGGAGGACCCGTCACTGCGATCAGCATGATCTCGCCCATAATCGACGAAATGGGGGCCATGATGGGGGCTGAAACACCGGCTGGAATGGCATTCGCTACCAGTTGAAGCTTTTCGTTAACGATCTGCCGGGCACGATAGATATCCGTACCCCAGTCAAACTCCGCCCACACAATGGAAATCCCTATGCCCGACACTGAACGGACACGACGCACTGAAGTGGCACCGTTCAGCGAGGTCTCGATGGGAAAGGTCACCAGCGTCTCAACTTCCTCGGGGGCCATGTTGTGGGCTTCGGTGAGGACTGTCACCGTGGGGGCAGTTAAATCTGGAAAGACATCTATGGGAAGTTGAAAGGCGAGATACAGGCCGACGATCAGGGAAATGGCAGCTGCCACCAGTACGATCAGGCTGTTCTCAAGAGACCAACGGATGAGTGCTTTGAGCATCTCAGTGAACGTGCCCGTGAGCCGCAGCACCTTCCAGGGAGCGGGATGCTAAGGCGATCTCAAACCCCCCAGTCACCACCACTCGCTCGCCCTCTTCCAGACCGTCAACGATCTCCACCCATCCACGATCTGCTATCCCGGTGGTCACGATTCGGCGAACAAACGACTCTCCCCCAGCCTGGAGGTACACAATGTCTTTATTTTCTTCCAGGAACACGGCTGACTCGGGGACTGCCAAAGTCTCCACCTCCTGTCCCGTCCCGATATCCAGCCGGGTGAGCATCCCGATCTTCAGCTGGCGGCCCGGATTACTGACCTCCCAGATCACGGGAATGGTCCGGGTTCGGGGGTCAACCACATCCCCCACCATGATCAGCCGATTACTGTGCAGCTCAAAGGAGGTCTGACCGCCGGAAGGTTTGACCGTTGCACTGCTCCGTGACGTGATCTGCCCGATATCTGACTCATAGACTTCTCCTCGAATCCAAACCTCGGAAAGATCGACGATTTGATACAGAACCTGCTGAGCTTCCACGAATGCACCTGAGATGGCGCTCACCTCCACGATGGTTCCCGAAATGGGAGCTTCCAGAGGAATTCGCGTTCCCAACTGCTGCACATTCCGGCCCGGCCCCTGAATTTGCTCCTGGGCTTCCTCCAGGCTTTGTCGAACTTGTTCGGCCGCTCGCAGCGCAGCCTCACGAATCTCGACTTCGCTGGTGCTCTCTTCCAGACGAGACTGCGATACCGCCTCCAGCTCGTACAGCCGTTCGACACGCGCCAGTTGTGTACGGGCCAGCTGCAATCGGGACCGCTCCTGGGCTAAGGATGCGTCTGAGGTGGCCACGAGCGTCTTGAACTGAACCAGCGAAAGACCTGTTTGTACCTGATTGCTTCCGATGTTGCTCTGCTCATCTGGAGTCGGGTCAATCCAACCCAGCAATTGTCCGCGTTCGACTCTCGCTCCCAGGAGGGGAATCCCGGCAGGTGGCTCCATCAATTGACCGCTGATCGGTGGGAAAACAAATGTCGTTTGACTGGACTTGGCTATGATTTCGCCGGCAGCTTGAACAGAATGCAGCAGGGCTCGCGTTGCCACGGTGGCTGTTTGAAAGGGTAACAGCCACTGCTGCTCCTTCAGGTAGGTGATAAAGCCCTCATCCACTTCCGGCAGAGGCTGAGCAGGA
>JAPUKI010000346.1 GCA_027295745.1 Acidobacteriota bacterium | reverse complement strand
TTAATCCTCTCGGATTCCAGCATCCATCCCTTGCTGCCACAGGTGTTTGAGCAGGCTGCTCGCGAGAAGAGGGCGGAGGTCCGGATGCATTCCATTCCTCTCTCGCCCACCTCAGACACGGTCACATTATTACAGGAATTGCACTGGAGAAACTGGTGGCCGCCAGAGACCTGGGATGAAGTCCGCACAGCTGATGTGGTTTTGGCTCTGGCTTATGTCAATCCTGAGTTTCTGAAGGAGCCGCTCCTCTCCGGACAGATTGAGAGCGGCCGACTCCGTTTCATTTCGGTGACGGCTGTTCCCGAACTGCTGGCTGCCCCGGGGGCTCTTTACCCCCCCGAGATCATCGATCTGCTGGCCGAAAAAGTAGCGCTGCAGCTCCGCCAGGCAAAGACCATCCGGGTCACCGATCTTGCCGGCACAGATCTCACCTTCACGCCTGGGAACGTTACCCATTCTCCACCAGCTCCGTCCCGTGCTTTTCCCTATAACGCCACGGTGCAGGTCACACCCGGGGACGACACGCGTGGATCGGTTGTCAGTCACGGAATCTCCACCGGCTTTATGCCTCTGCTGCGAATGGGCATAGAAGCTGGCCGCGTGGTTTCGCTTCAGGGAGGTGGAGAAATTGGAGAGCTGCTGAAGGTAGAGAATCGGGAGTCTTTCCAGCTGCGAACGGTCGGTTGGGCCCTGCATCCCAGATCGGTGCGTCTTCCCAAGCCCTTGACAGGTTCCGCCGCGCTCCACAATCAGTTGTCCAGCGCCGGGAGAGCGGGTGCCATGCGTATTGGTTTCTGGGGCGAGGATCCTTCACAGTCTTTCTTTCTTCAGGTTTATTTTCCTTCGGTTTGGGCAGACGGCGAAGAGGTTTTTCGGGAGGGCTACCCTATGGCCCTCAAAGACCCGGAGGTGCTCCAACTGGCGGAAGCGCTGGGAGGAACGGAACTCCTGGTGATCCAGTGCACGGTTTTACCGGGGACTTTCCCGGAACCCAGAGTCCCGACCTTTGAGCCCATCACGACAGTCGATCCTCTTGTGCCAGCTCTGGAAATTCTTATCCAGGATGTGGCCAGAATCAGCGGGGATGAAAAGGTGCTGATCATCACCGACGATTCGGTCCCGGTGCTGATTTTGGAAGGGCTGGAGGCAGCGCTTGCAGAAACCGACGCTCAGGTGAGAACGATCAGCACACAGGTGCCTGAGGCGGACACGGAAGCTCTTTCCCTGCTTCAGCAGGCAGTCTCGCGCAACTTTTCCGCTGAGCTGAAACAGGCTATTGAAGAGGCCGATTGCGTTCTTTCTCCAGCCTATTTTCATCTCCCCCAACTCACAGTAGACGGTCAGGACATGGACTCCTGGCTGGAAAGTATCGGCACCCGTTGGGTTGGGGTGGTCGCCATCTCCGAATTGCTCACCTCAAAATGGGCCACCTACCCTCCCCAACTTCTGGAGCTCATCGGGCGGAAAGTGGAGGAAGAACTGCAAGCAGAGAACACCATCATTCTGTCCAACAACATCGGAACCAGCTTGATTTACGATTACGAGGTGGTGCGAAGTCCCTCTGCCAGGAACTGGTCCGTATTTCCCGGCAACATCCGTTTCCGGCTGGTTCCCACAAACAGGGGTGTGGAGGGAATCATCGTCACCTCCAACTTCTTCACGGGGAGGGTGCCACGCACAGAGATTCACATCGGTGAGAGCCAGGTCGTGGAACTGGATGGGAGCGCCCGGCTCACCGAGGCGGTCAGGACGGCGACTGCCCAGGGAGGGTTTACTGAATTGAGTTTCGGGGTGAACCCGAAGGTCTTTCCTCTTCCAGGTGAAGTGAGCGGATTTTCTTCTCTGCTGTGGTCTCACTATGCAGCCACCCAAAGATCCGGGGTGGTTTCTGTTTTGCTGGGGCCCTGGGCCGGGATCGAGGGACGTCTTCCCCTGGCTATGTTCTTCGGCCTCCTGAACGCAGGTGGACCAAGAATCATCATTGACCTTGGCCATCTCACAGCTCTGGATGATCAAGAGGTCCAGGAATTGGCTGAGCAACTGGGATCAGTGGAAGATTTGCTTCAAGAGGATTGGATCCCCTCCCTTGGAGAGAGATGATGCCTGTATCTCAAGGAAAAAGAGTCCTTGCATCGATTGCCCGAGGACAGTAGGATGGTTCAACGCAAAATTATTACATGGGAGGAAGTGTCATGAAAAGGTTCTTTTCAGCAATGGCAGTAATGCTGTTCAGTGCGGTGCTCTGCTTCGGCGAGTTGGCCGCGCAGAGTTCAGATCTGGAGGCTCCTCGATCACCCAAACGGTACCGAGTGACAAACGTGGAGCAGTTGTTACCCAACGCGCGTATCTTGGTCCGCCGCCCCTGGAGTTGGTTGATTGGCGCCCAATACGGACTGGGCCTCAAGGAAGGAGAAAAACTCCTGATCGTGGCTGGTCGAATGGATCCGCTGGTGGTGCAGGCACTTGCCATTGCGGCCCAGGAAATGGGAGTGACCACGGATGTCATCGCGAGAAACCTGGGTGCCACGCTGACTCGGCCGATCCGTGAAAACATAAACTACGAGGATTTTGATCCGACCAACTATATGGCTGTTCGGGGATTGATTTCCCGAGTGGTGCCCAGCTGGCTTGCCAGCATGATTGAAGATTACGACATGGTTCTGGGTTTTCAAGCACGAGGAACTCACTACGGGCAGGTTGGCAAGAATTTGAATATTCGTTCCTCCAGCATCGATTGGTCAAGGGCTGAACAATTGGCTTCGGCGGCCGTGAGCTACCCCGATGAATTGCTGGAAATGATCGCCGTGAAGACCTGGCAGAGGTATATCTATGGTACAACGATTCACGTCACCGATCCTTTAGGGACGGATCTGACCTTTACCCTGGACGATACCAACCGTGAGCGTTTTAAGGAGACTCGCGGGATGTCCACTTATGGCGAGCATGCCCTGGATCGGCCCATTGCTCATGAGGTTCATCCTGACACCGAGCCCTATCTTTCGGCTACTCCTGATGCCAACGGTGTGATGGTGACCCAGCAAGTTGGCTTGATTCCCACCATCAGATTGTATGTGGAAAATGGAGCGGTGAATCGTGTTGAAGGCGGCGGAGTGGCAGGAGAAAACATCAAAACGGCTCTGGAGCGCTTCAAGAATATCCAGTTTCCCGGCTACTATCCTGGGCCCGGCATTGGATGGATGGAAGAGATTGCCTTGGGAACGAATCCCAAAGTGGGTCCCGCCGGCCCGATTCGAAGACGCTCCGGAATGCTTCATATGGCCTTTGGAACGGATCGCTTCAACCGGGTTTCCGATGAGGTCCCCACCCTTCCGTCCAACCACCGCGATATGAACTTCTTCTACTATCCCACCTTCGAGGTTGATGGCGTACCGCTGGTGGATCGTGGACATCTGACAGTGCTGGATGATCCGGAAGTACGGCGAGCTGCAGCCAAGTATGGAGATCCGGACGAACTGTTGCGAGAGGATTGGATTCCCGAATTTGAGGAACCGGGGGGGCGGGTTATATTTCCTCCCTATGAAAACGATTAGGAATTAACCGGAGGGAAGGTTCAGGATGTCAAGGATTTGGGACGTCTTCCTGACGGAAAGGGACAAGAGGGTTTTTGAGGCTGCCGGGTACGGGCGCGAGGCCGAGCTGAAGGGTCGGCCTGCGCTTCTGATCATCGACGTCAACTTCGGCTTCGTGGGCGACCGTGCAGAGGAAATCTTAGATTCTATCGTTAAGTTTCCCAACAGCTGTGGTGAGGAAGGCTGGCAGGCGATGGAGAAGCTGGTTCCGGTGCTGGAAGCAGCGCGGAGAAAATGTCTGCCCATTCTCTACACCACCGGTGATCAGAAACATCCGTTCCTGGATCAACACTCCTGGGGCGTCAAAAATAGGCGCGTGGATCAGTGGCGAGGAAGTTCACAGGAGACAAAGCTCCAGGCCAATGACATTCCCGACCTGATTGCACCCCAGCCCGGGGAAGTGTGCATTCGCAAGAAGAAACCGAGCGCATTTTTCGGCACGCCTCTGTTACAGTACCTGATCACCCTCGGTGTCGATCAACTCTTGTGTTGCGGTACCACAACCAGTGGTTGTGTTCGAAGCACTGTGATCGACGCCTTCTCTCACGGCTATCGTGTTGCGGTGATTGAAGACTGTACCTTCGATCGAGGACAGGCTTCTCATGCTGTCAACCTCTTTGATATGAACCAAAAATATGCCAACGTGGTCTCCTCCAAAGAGATCATTAACTACATTCTGGGTTTGTCAGAGGACCTTTTCCCAGATTGGACAGAGGCCGTAATGGCTACTGTGGTGTGACAAAGAAACAAACACTCGCTAATTCTCTAACGAACAGGAAGGTTCACCATGCCTGAGGCAAAGTACGATGTGGCGATAGTGGGTGCCGGTTTCTCCGGACCCATTCTGGCCGCTAAAATCGCAGAAAAAGGAGTCAATCCCCAAACGGGAGATCGACTTAAAGTCGCACTGATTGAGGCTGGACCTTATTTTAAGGGTGCCCCTCGACCCGGCTACGGTTCCCCCCTGCGGCGCCAAATGTTTACCAATCTGGAGGACGGCTACGCTGGGACCTACCTCTGGAACAATGATCGGAGCCTGGCCAAAATCGTGGGCGGAAGTTCGCTCCACTGGGGTGCCCAGGCCTTTCTCCCTTTCCCTGTCGATTATCTGCACTGGCAACGGGAGACCGGGGTGGACTGGAGCGAAGACAACCTTCGCAGTGCAGTGGCTGAAATCCGCCGCGAATTCAACGTCCATAAATATCCGGACCAGATCGACACCGAAGGCAACCGGCTCTTTTATAATGTCGCCAAGAAGATGGGCTATGCTCCCCAGCGGCAAGAGGGAGCGCGCCGGAATTGTATCTATTGCGGCTTTTGCAATAGCCCCATGATGTGCAAATACGATTCGCGTGCCAGCACTATGGTGACCTATATTCCGGTGGCCGAGGCAAATGGAGTGGACATTATTCCAGACACCTATGTGGAGAAGATCCAGATCGATGCCAAAGGGGAGCGAGGGATTGCGCGCAGCCTCCACTGTAGGACAGGAGGCACTGACTACGAAATTGCGGCCGATAAAATCATCGTCTCAGGCGGATACATGAATACCCCGCTGCTGCTGATGCGCTCTGGCTATGGACCCCGGGAATGGAAAGGGAATCCAATCATCGTGGAAAATCCCAACATCG
>JAPUKI010000345.1 GCA_027295745.1 Acidobacteriota bacterium | reverse complement strand
ACACTCTTTGGTGCCATGGTCAGTAACATTCGTACCCGGGAAGTCCTGTTGCCCATTTTGCTCTTTCCCATCATCCTCCCTATAATTCTACCTGCTGTAAATGCAACACAGGAAGTCTTGCTCTTCCAGGAAATACAGTCGCTGAACCGGTCGGTTGGTTTTTTAGTTTGTTTTGACGTGATTTACGTGGCCGCCGGATTTCTACTCTTTGATTATGTCGTCTCTGATTAATCAGTCAGCCTGGCTATCAGCTAGACGGTCTCTGCGAATCGTGGACTGGTTGCTGATTCCCCTCTATCTCTTAATGGTTGCGGCTTTATATGGAGCCTTGCTTTACGCTCCCACTGAGAGCGAGATGGGTGAAGTGCAGCGGATTTTCTATTTCCACATGGGTGCCGCCTGGAATGCCTTTCTCGCTTTCTTCGGTGTGTTTCTGGGTGGCTTTCTTTATCTTTTCACCCGCAAACAGAGTTGGGATCGTCTGGCGGCCTCGTGCGCGGAAATCGGTGTGGTCTTTACCACCATAGTGCTGCTTTCCGGTTCGGTTTGGGCCAGGCCGATATGGAATACCTGGTTGGCATGGGGTGATCCTCGGGTTATGACAACGATGGTACTGTGGCTGATCTATGTGGCATATTTTCTCCTGCGTTCCAGCTTGCCGGAGGGAGAGATAATGTACAAATATTGTGCCGTTTTTGGGATTATCGGCTTTCTTGATGTGCCGATTGTTTGGGTGTCGATTCGTTGGTGGAGGACCATTCATCCTGTTGTTATCACCAGCAGCGGTGCGCAGTTGGAGCCCGAGATGATCCACGCTTTAATCGTTTCTGTGATCGCGATGACAGTTCTTGGCGTTACGCTAGTGATGTTGAGAATGGCCATGCGTCTGAACAACAGCATGGCAGAAGAGCTTGTTCAAGAATTGGTCGAGCGAGCATGAATTTCCTTTTTCTCGGATATGGAGTCATCTGGACAATTCTTTTCTTTTACTTGGTCTACCTGGCACGAAGCCAGAAGCAGGTGAATGAGAAGTTGAAATCCCTTTCGGAGAGGTTGCAGAAGCGCAACGGTCAATCCACCTTTCGTTAATTCGAATATATTCGTTGGAAGTGGTTTTCCTTTCTCTGAGGAGAGCCGGAGAAGCGGTTCCGTGGATTTGTAGTCACGGCAGCTGAGATAGTATGATACTCAAGGGAGCAAATTAGGTGATTTCTGCACATTTCAGAACGTTTCGGTGCCTTCTGCTGGCTTGTTAAATCATTTCAAAATAAAGGATTGCGTACGAGTGACCTCTGTTTTAGTAAAGGGTCTTGCTGATCATTCGGGTGGACCCGAAATTGACAGTCATCGAATCATCAACAATTCTGGTGAGGCTCCTGGAAAATACGGCGGCGGGAGGCAAACATGCTGTTGAGTCTCTACAAGGTCGTTCTCCCGGTCTCTAACATCGATAAAGCCGAGTCCTTCTATAGTCACCTGCTTGGAACGCCTGGTCGACGAGTCTCTCCGGGCCAGCATCACTTTGACTGTGGAGGAATGATCCTCAACTGCTATGATCCGGTTGCTGACGGAGATTCCTCCCAGGTTCCCCCCAGTCCTCACAAGTTGTATTTTGTTGTGGAGGATCTCGAAGGCGTATTTGAACGAGCCAAGAGTGCCGGCTGCCCTTCCCTGGATGAGCAGATTGACAAGCAACCCTGGGGTGATCGCTCTTTTTCTGCGCAAGATCCCTTTACAAACTCCCTCGGTTTCCTGGACGAACCAACAGCGATTCAACAACTCGGCCAACAATCCGCAGCGGGACCTGACGATGGGCTGAGGATTGGAACTGCACTCTCCGTTCAGTCAATTGAAGGAGAGACTGAAAGGCAGGCGGCTGCTGTTTTAAGAATTTTCAGTGAGGAAATCTGGTTGCAATTTTCACAACCATTTGATCATCCCCTCTTCCAGCAAGGAGAAAAAGTCAGAATTCAATATGGGAATGGATCTGCCTATGTGTTCTCTGACACGGAGATTGTCAAGATCGTTCCTGCAGACAACCAATATGTGGCCATCTCCATCCCCGAGAAGGCGCAGGCGCTCAAGAGGAGAGCAATCCCCCGGATTCAGTCTAAGGTTCCCATCTCCGTTTCAGTCCTCAGCTCTGCTAATGGCGAGGTTACCTCAGGAACAGCTTTTGACTCCAAGACCCACGACATTAGCACAGGGGGGCTGAGATTTGACACGACCCTTCCATTGGAGAAAGGGGACGAACTACAGCTGAAACTTCAGTTGGCTCCATCGCAGGAGATCGCCCTCACCGCAAAAGTGATGGGATCCAAGCAGGTTAAGATTGAAGGAAAAGCTGTAACTCTGGTTGGCACGCAGTTTGTTGAAATGCACCTGGATGACCAAATCCAGCTCCTCCAGTTTTTGATTGGGGAGGAAGAAGGTGGGGGGATGGCTGCTGCGGCAGTGAAGAGTCAGGAAAAAGAGCCGAAGGTGGCTGCTGAGGTGGTAAAGAGTCCGGTGGTAGAGCCGAAGGTGGCTGCTGCGGCAGTGAAGAGTCAGGAAAAAGAGCCGAAGGTGGCTGCTGAGGTAGTAAAGAGTCCGGTGGTAGAGCCGAAGGTGGCTGCTGAGGTAGTGCCAGGTCAGAAAAAAGAGCTGAGGCTAGCTGTTGAGGAAGTGAAGAGCCCGGTGGAAAAGCCGAAGGTGGCTGCTGAGGTGGTGCCAAGTCCGGTGGAAGAGCCGAAGAGTGAAGCGAAGGAGCTGTCCTGGTTTGCCTCCCAGATTCATAAGCCGGAGAAGGGTGAGGATGTCGTACAGGCGACAGCTCCCCCGGAGGTGAAGAGCGAGACAGTGGAGAAAGCTGTCATGCCGATTGTTCAGGCAGTTCCAAGTGTTCAGTCAGGGAGGGCGTTTCTGGAGTTCAGTAATGGCTACCACCAACCGGTAACGGTGAAGAATGTGTTTGCAGCAAAGGGAGCGGGCTCCTTGACACCCTTACTAGCTGAGCCAAGAGAACTTTCCTCGGGGGAAACGCAACGCTTTGACGTGACGGAAGCTCTGCTTCCCTTGTTTAGCCAAAGCACTCCAGAGGCACAGGACAAGCTGGTCCAGATCTTACTCGCTTTAGAGCCGGAACCGCCAGATCAACCAGCGCCTTCCCGCTATCTTCTGAAGTTCGAGAATGAGAGTTTCACGGAATTCTCTTGCCACTAAGTGCTCCCTTTCATAAGTACGGTGATATTTGCGGAGGGGGCTTGTGAGGCGAGGTCGAGGAGCGAGAAGGAGGCGATGTCGGGACATCGTCGACGACGAGCGACGAAGAGATCGACCACAACCCCCCTCCGCCCAAAGGGTTGCGGCGCTGCGGACCCATCTTCTTCGTTGCTCCTTACTCGCCGATATCCCGTATCGACTCGTCGGAGCGCCTTGAATCCGGGGGCGCAGCGCGAGCAACAAACATCACCGTATTTATGGAAGTGAGCACTAAGTGCTCCGACTCGAAGCTTCTCGGCCTATTGGCCTGAGATGAACGCTTTGAGCTCCTGAACGCCCACCCCAAACCCAGCGTCGGAATCTTCCGGTCCCATCCTGTAACTTGCGATTCCAACCACGGTCCCTTGGTGAGTGACAAAAGGGCTACCACTGTTTCCAGGATCAATCTGTTGATCCACTTGAATGAGCACGGTACCTTCGATCACTCGAAGCGCATTGATGATGGTCTTGGTGAGGCCTTTGGAACCACCGGAAGAAGAGCCGAGTACAAAGACGTCCTCACCCACATCGACACTACTGGCATCTCCCAGGGTGAAGTACTGAGGCGTCTTGGTCGGAATTTGAATGAGTGCCAGGTCCCGACCTTCGTCCAGACGCACGATCTTTCCCAGAAAGACGTCTCCAGAAGGTGTGCTGACCTTGATGCGGCTAGCTGAGTTCACGAGATGGAAATTCGTTGCGATCTTTCCATCTCCATCCACAATAAATCCCTTGCCTGTCCTTCCATCAGCCGTGATGGTGACCACGCTTCCCGAGGTCCTCAGGGAGGCAGGGATATCAGCGACGCCTTCAGTAGTTGGTTCGGTCTGGGGAGGTGGCTTCCTATCGCTCAGTGATCGGAGATGATCCTTTAAAGCTCGTATTCGCTGCTCTTTAGCCTCCTTCATTCTTCCGGCTCCCGATTAAAATACCCCCATTTTCCGATTGTTTTGTGACAATGTCGGCAGTATAGCAACATCGCCAGAACTAATCAACTGGTCCAAGTGCATAACCAGATTTATGTATAGTCCGGGCTAGGCTTGTGTGCTAGCATACTTCCGGTTCCTCAATTCTTAGAGGTGGTTCAAGCTCATACTTGGGAGAGGGTGTGCAAGCTTCGGAAAGTCGCACCATTGCTATTGCCAGCGGCAAGGGTGGAGTCGGCAAGACTGTAGTAACTGCAAATCTCGCGCTGAGCTTAGCTCAGCAGTTTCGCGAACGGCCAGGCTCAGTGGTGGCTGTGGACCTGGATTTAGGATGCGGCAATCTCAATGCCTGCCTGGGTGTTCGCTCCCCCAATGGGACCATCAACAACTTTATTTTGAACAAAGTCTCCGACCTCAAGGGAATCCTGACTCCCACTGATCAGGAGAACCTGCAAATGATCTGTTCCTCGTACAGCGGTGCTCCGGAGATGCTGTTGGACGATGGTTTGAAAAAAGATCTACTGGATGGGATCGGGGCCTTAGGTGCAGATTTCGTTCTAGTGGATCTGGGAGCAGGGACTTCCAAGGTCGTTCTGGATTTATTTTTGGGGGCTAGTGAAAAGATCATTGTCATCACTCCCGAAGCCCTCTCACTGCACAACGCCTTTGTTTTCCTGAAAGCAGCGATGCTTCACTTTTTATGGGGTGAGCTTGAAAGAGAAGAATTCCTCTCCCCAGTGAGTTCAAACTTGCGGTGGATGATTGAAGATGAGAAGGATCTAAACATCGGAAAGCTGATAGAGCGGCTCAAGGCATGGGATCGTTACGCAGCATACGTTTTGGGTGGCTTAATCAACGATCTCAAGATTAAGTTCGTGGTGAACATGTACCGAGGCGGAGTCCAGAAATCACACCTCCAGAACTTTCATCAGCTTCTGTTTAAATATCTGTGCGTGAGAAACAATCTCAGTTATCTGGGCTTTATCCACTTTGACCGTGGCATCCCGGCCTCGGTCCAGACAATCAGGCCATTTCTCCTTCGCCACCCCGAGAGGCAGGCAGCCCGGGATTTCCTGCAGATGGGGGTGCGACTCGCCGATCAAGAAGAGCCGAACCACATTCCTCTCTTAGAGTTCCCCGAACAACCCTGGTGGCATCTACCCTTCTTTCAGGGATTAGGGTAGAGTTCGGGAGTTCGGGGTACGACAGAGTGCAGGGACAGGCCCAAGGGGAAATGTGGGGACAGACTACCCGTTCACCTCATTTTTTAAATGAGGTGAACGGGTAGTCTGTCCCCACATTTCCCCACCCGAACTCTACCCCAAC
>JAPUKI010000344.1 GCA_027295745.1 Acidobacteriota bacterium | reverse complement strand
GGGGGGACGTCACTGCTTGCCCTGCGTTTGTTCTCTAGCATCGAAGTCGTTTTTAAAAGAAAGTTTCCCCCGGCAACCTTGATCGAGGCCTCAACCATCGAAAAATTGACCGCGATTCTGAGAAACGAAGGTCTTTCGGCAAACTGGTCGACCCTGGTTACGATCCAGTCTGGTGGGAGCAAGCCGCCTTTTTTCGGGGTCCACTCGGGTTGGTGCAATGTTCTCTTCTACTACCCGTTGGCGCGTCTGCTGGGCCCGGAGCAGCCCGTTTATGCTCTGCAACCCCAGGGATTGGACGAAGCCAACCCCCGGCTGAGACAGGTCCAGGAGATTGCTGCCGGTTACATCGAAGAAATCCGGACGATACAGGAGAAAGGCCCGTATTATTTAGGAGGACATTCTTTTGGAGGTCTGGTGGCATTTGAGATGGCCCAACAGCTACATCAACTGGGAGAGAAAGTGGCTTTCGTGGGTCTGTTCGATACCTACTGCCCGCAGAGCCAGGCCAAGCACGTGAGAGAGGAGATCCGCCGGTATGGGCGACGATTCCTTTATTTCATGCTGATGTGCTTCAGGGGCAAGCTTGGCTATCTCCGGGAATGGTGGAGAAGGCGTAAGAACGGGATTACGGTGGAGAACTTTCTGCCTGCGGAGGTTCAAGCTCGATGGAAGGACTATCAAGTAGCGGCAAGGAACTACAGGCCGCGGCCGTATCCTGGCCGGGTTAGTTGGTTTAAAGCCGAGACTTCAAAGGCCGCCCGAAGCCCGGGCCAGAGCGAAGCCTGGAGGAGATGCGCGGGAGGGGGACTAGATGTCCGGGAGGTTCCGGGAACACACGGCAGCATGTTCAGCGAACCCAACCTTTCGGTTCTGGCTGAAGAGTTACAGGATTGTCTCGACCGAGCACAGAGATACCATGAGGACAAGGCCGACTGGGTCGCCGCGAGTTAAGACAGGGTGATTGAGGCGGGTAAGCAGGAGGATCGGTAGATGCTCATGCAGGAGCAACGGATTTTTTGAACCGCATCGGTGTGATCCGTGTGTGCTTCTTGAATGCCCGTTCAAATGCCCCTAGACTCACGAAGCCAACTTCGTAAGCGACTTCTGTTATTGAGAAATCACTGGCTTTTATCAGTTCCATTGCCTTCTTGATTCGGACTTGACGTAGCCACTCCGTGAAAGTGATTCCTACCTTAACGTGGAAGTAACAGGAAAAGTAGGAGCTTTCCAGAATTGCTATCCCTGCGGCCTTTTCCAGTGGAATGGGTTCTGAATAATTTTGCTCGACATACTCTCGAAGCCTCTTCAGGCGAGGATAGTAATCGAATGCCGTTCCATTAGCTCCCTTGACCATTTTGCCTTCCTCCTTCGCTTGTCTGCTCGGGTTAATACTGTCGACAATCCCTCGCCATCGTCTGGTTGCGTTTCTCGAACCAGAGATTCTTCTCAGGTGCACTGCTGGCAGTTTACCCTCCGTCAAGACCTTTTCAACCCCACTTTCTTAGCAAAAGAAGAGGGGACTCCCACAAAGTCAGTCCTAACCTGCGTCAGGCGTCTCCAGATCTAAGCTTTTGAAAAATGCTCACCAGCGACTTGGAGTCCACAACGAAGTCCAAACTGCAGATTGCCCGTTTCGGCTTTTGTTGCAACCGAGGTTGATTCCCCCCACTTGCGTAGCAAAAGGAAACGTGACGCCGGGTCGAGTTGGTTTTGCTGTGGTGAATCGCTGAAAGAGATAGAACAAGTAGGTCACCCGGCTATGTTAGAAGGTAAAAAGGCAGAGTTTTCATGGCAATTCCTGTGGACCAAGACAATGAACTACTGACAGTTGAGGAAGCCGCCAAGTATTTGGGAGTGCACCCCAGCACAATTCATTCCTGGGCGTCGCAGAAAAAAGTTCCCAGTGTAGGAGAGGGTCGTCGCCTTCTTTTCCATCGAAAGGATTTGGACAGGATGCGACCTCCACGCCTAGGACCGCCACCCTTTTTGCTTTTGTGAAGCCCTCCTGCTCTCCCCCCGCCTGGACATCGTGGAAACAGGATTCCCAGGCTTGGCGGAACACAAAAGTCGTCGGCAAACTCTAAATTCCAGCCGAGACAATCAAACCAGGAGTTTATACGATAGAGGGCTTATGGCCGAAGAGAAGCGACTGATTAGTGTTGAGGATGCCGCCAGCTATTTTGGGGTGCAGAAAAGCACCATTTATTCCTGGGCTTGGCGGCGGAAAATCCCCAGTGTGAAAATGGGCCGCCGGCTTCTTTTCGACCGGGAGGATTTGGACCAGATGATTGAGGCGGGTAAGCAGAGGGAACGATTTCCAAACGCCTGGTAGGTGCAATCTAAGGGGATAAGTCCTACCTCTTCAATTGTGGTCGCATAATTCTCAAGAATCGTCGGCTAAACTCCAAAGTCTTGCCGAGACAGGCAACCCATTAGTCGTGTATCAATGAAGGCTCTATGATCCGAAAACTCGCTTCCTTCGGCATCCTGCTGGCAGTAAATGTTCTGCTATTGACCTTCGTTGCGCTCATTGTAACCTACTTCCTTAGTGCTCTTCTTGCCTCAATTGGCTTTCTGGGATAGCTGGGACGATCATATTAAATAAGGAGCAAATCATTCGATCGGAACAGAATCTCAAGCAGTTTGATCCATCCTTCATTCTTGCTGCAACGCTAGTGTTACTCACGGGCCTTGTTGTTGGATATCAGTTAGGAGAATGGATCAAAGCCTTGTGAGTCTTCAGATTGGCGGCACCGCGAGGAGAGGGCAAGGCGCTTTCCTCAGAACCTGCTCCGTGACGCTGCCCCGCACGATGTCCAGGAATCCCTGGTGTCCAGCCGTTGCCATGACGACCAGATCTGCTGAGTGCTCCCGGGTAATGTCAATAATCTTTTCAACGACATTACCTCTCGCTTCCATCCTCTTCCAGGAACACGTCTCGCACTCTGGAAGTGCAATGCTCGGCATCCTGTCCCCAACGTGCAGGAGAATGATTTCGACGGGTTCACCCATGAACCTAGCCGCTCGAGTAGCGTATTCAATCGCTGGTGCTGGATCAGGGTGGAAATCGACGGGGATCAGTATACGGCGAAGGGAGATCTTTCCATCGGCAAGAGACACGAATCCGGGCACCGACTGAGGGACAAACAGACTCATGGTCTTCGACTTTCGGGCAAGGCGCTCGCCCACCGATGACCGTATCCAGCGCGGCAGCCCCTCTCTGCCCTCTGTGGCAAGTACCAATAGGTCCGTGGGGTGTCTTTCAAGGTATTCAAGAATTGCAACTAACGGTCTGTCACTGGCTACCATCTGCTTCGTTACCCGAATCCTCAACTCGTCGAAGACGCTCGCTCGAGGGCTACCCTTCTCAAGCAACCCCCATCGTTCCAAGGTGGAGCGGACGGCAGGAAAATTGGTCCACTGTTGTTTTTCCGCGCCAACGTGCAGGATGGTGAATTTAGTTTTCCGAATCAGCGCAATGGCCAATGCGTGCGCAAAAGCCGTGTCACTGGCCGAAGAAAAGTCGGTGGGATGCAACACTGAATCGACAAAGGGCACAGGGTGGGCCGGCCACAAACTCATAACGGATTGACCTCCTTGCTTCTACTCAGGCTTTCCTTTAAGAACTCCGAGAATCCTCAGTCGGCTTCCAAAACAATGAATGAAGACAAAACGAAGAAAAATTGTAACATGCTCTAAACGATGATTTCTTCTCTCGCTGATGCATCTATTCGACTCCGCCACTCATCTGAGCCTTGTTTCCCAAGAGTTGTCGCCTAATTCTCAAGAATCTTCGACTATACTCCAAAGCATTGCCGAGACTGCAATCCAGCAAGTGTATAGGGTACCAACGAGAGGGTTCTGTGAAAGTCGTTGCCCATGAGGGATCTAAAAGACACTGCAATTAGGATTGATCTGGAGCGTTCGATTCCAGATCATTTCGAAGAGATCGTCTCTCGATTTTCGGACAAGCTTGCCGTTAAGACCCAAAGCCAAAGGCTCACCTATGACGAGCTCAACAGTGCAGCCAATCGAGTGGCACACGCAATCCTGGCTCAACGAGGGATGGGTTCGGAACCCGTTGCCTTGTTGTTCGAACATGGGGCGCTTATTCTTGTGGCGATCTTGGGGACCATAAAGGCCGGGAAAATCTATGTCCCGCTGGATCCATCGAGTCCCCTTGCCAGAAACAGCGACATTCTTACTGATACCGGAGCTTCGCTGATCCTCACAAACACCGCGCATCTCTCATCAGCTGATGAACTGGCCGGCGAGAAGCAACGAGTAATCGATGTTGAGAAGATCGACTCCGCTGTTTCAGCGGAGAATCCTGGTCTTTTGATTTCTTCGGATTCAGTGTTTTCCATTCTCTACACTTCTGGTTCTACCGGAAAACCAAAAGGGGTCGTCCGGGACCATCGAGGTCTTCTCTACAACCAGGAAGTCTGGTCCAACAGCCTTCGAATCAACCCCGAGGACCGCTTGAGTTTTCTGTACTACTCCCATTTCTCGGCGGCCCAGATGAGCCTGTTTGCAGCTCTACTAAACGGTGGGTGTGTTTTCCCCTTCGATTCAAAGCGAGAAGGCCTTGGCAGCCTTATCACCTGGTTGATCCAGGAAGAGATCACCATCTTGAGATCGGTCCCGACACTGTTCCGGCATCTTGTGGCAAGCTTGACGGGAGCAGAAGCTTTTCCCAAGCTTCGCTGGCTCTGCTTGGGGGGTGAACCCGTCTCGAGAAAAGATTTCGAATCCTACCGGAAGTATTTTCCACGGACTTGTAAGTTGCACGTTCAACTCGGATTGAGCGAAGCCGTGACGATCCGACATTTGAAACTGGATCATGACTCTCGGATCGAGGGTGAGCGGGTACCGGTTGGTTACCCCGTGGAAGGGAAGGAAGTGCTCTTGTTGGATGAGAACGGAGAAGAAGTCGGCCCCAGTTGCGTGGGCGAGATTGTTGTTAGGAGTCGGTATCTGGCTGTGGGCTATTGGCGAAGACCCGAGTTGACGGCAGAGCGCTTTCTCCCAGATCCCAAGGAAGAGGGTGTACGAATCTACCGGACGGGAGACCTGGGTCGGCTGCGTCCGGATGGATGTCTGGAATATCTGGGACGCAAGGACCTCCAGGTGAAAGTCCGTGGCCAGCGAGTTGAAATTTTGGAGGTCGAGATGGCCTTGCAGAACCTTGAAGACGTGAAACAAGCTGTTGTCGTCCCTCAGAAGCAAGACAATGATGAAGTACGTTTGGTGGCCTATGTGGTTCCCGATCGGACAACTAGCATTCAGGCGCTGCGTCAGAATCTGCTGGAGAGACTGCCCGATTACATGATCCCGTCAATCTTTATTCTGCTGGAGTCCCTTCCCCTTACCCCCACCGGCAAAGTCGATCGGCAAGGACTTCAGGAACCGGAGACGAGAAGACGGGAAGTGAAGACCGAGTTTGTAGGAGCCCGCGACCTGTTGGAGTGGCAGATGGAGGATATCTGGAGGGAGGTTCTGGGGTTGGCAAGGATCGGGGTGCGAGACGACTTTTTCGAGCTGGGGGGCACGTCACTGCTTGCCTTACGTTTGTTCTCGAAAATCGAAACCGTTTTTAAGAGAAAGTTTCCCCCGGCAACCTTGATCGAGGACTCGACCATTGAAAAATTAACCGCGATTCTGAGAAGCGAAAGTGTCTCGGCGAACTGGTCCACCCTGGTGACCATCCAGGCTGGTGGGAGAAAGCCTCCTTTCTTCGGGGTTCACTCGGGTTGGTGCAATGTTCTCTTCTACTACCCGTTGGCGCGTCTGCTGGGTCCGGAGCAGCCGGTTTATGCTCTGCAGCCACAGGGATTGGACGAAGCCAACCCCCAGCTGAAACAGGTCCAGGAGATTGCTGCCGGTTACATCGAAGAAATCCGGACGATACAGGCGAAAGGCCCGTATTATCTAGGAGGGCATTCTTTTGGAGGTACGGTGGCATTTGAGATGGCCCAGCAGCTCCATGAACAGGGAGAGGGAGTGGCTTTCGTGGGTCTGTTCGATAGCTACTTCCCGCGGAGCCAGGCCAAGTACCTGAGAGAGGAGATTTACCGGCGTGGGCGACGCTTCCTGTACTTCATGTCCATGTGCTTCAGGGGCAGGTTTAGCCATCTCCGGAAATGGTGGGGAGAGCGTCAGAACGGGATTACGGTGGAGAATTATCTACCTGCTGAGGTTCAAGCCCGGTGGAAGGCCTTTCAAGTAGCGGGAAGGAAGTACAGGCCGCGACTTTATGCTGGCCGGGTCAGTTTGTTTAAAGCCGAGACTCCAAACAACTCCCGAAGCCCGGGCCAGAGCGAGGCCTGGAGGAAATGCACAGGAGGGGGACTAGATGTCCGAGTGGTGCCGGGAACACACGGTAGCATGTTCAGCGAACCCCATCTTTCGGTTTTGGCTGAAGAGTTACAGGATTGTCTGGAGCGAGCACACAGCCACCAGGCGGACAAGGCCGACTGGGTCGCAGCGAGTTAAGGAAGACACGCCTATGGCTTCACTGCATTGCTCCTGGCCTACTTCTCCCTCACTACCAGTCTTGTCCCACCATGAGGTTCATGTCTGGTGCATCCTTTTGCGGGGGCCACAGCAAGAGATCCAGAATCTGGCTGAGATCCTGACCGAGGACGAGAGAGAACGAGCCAATCGCTTCCATCTTGAGGAAATTCGTAACCACTTTATTCTCGCACGTGGAGTCCTCAGGATCATTTTGGGCTGCTACCTGCAGGTTGAACCCAGCAATTTGCGATTCAAGTATGGACCTTACGGGAAGCCTGCCTTGGACGACAAGGCCCTAGCCGGTGAACTGTGTTTCAACCTTTCCCATTGTGCCGGGATAGGATTGTACGCGTTCACTCGCAGCCGAGCGGTTGGCATTGACGTGGAGCGTATTTGTCACGGTGGGATTGATTGGGAAATCGCCGACAGATTTTTCTCTCAAAGAGAAACGGCCGCATTGAGAGCGCTCCCTGAGAACCAACAGGATGAAGGATTCTTCAACTGTTGGACGCGAAAAGAAGCTTACATCAAGGCTCGAGGAGAAGGTCTTTCGATTCCACTGGACAGCTTTGATGTTTCCCTGATTCCTGGAGAACCGGCCTCACTCCTGGCAACTCGAGAGGATCCCACAGGTGCTGCTCAATGGTCACTCCATCACTTAGAACCCTGTAGCGGTTTCGTAGGCGCCCTGACTGTGGAAGGCCATGATTCGAGACTCAGACTGTGGTCCCTGCCGGCTGCCTCACCTGCCTCCTTCCTATCAAACACTGGTTGATTTGACCCGATACAGATAGTCGTGAAAGGTAAGTTGATCCAACTGGTCATAAGTTGGACTC
>JAPUKI010000343.1 GCA_027295745.1 Acidobacteriota bacterium | reverse complement strand
TCGGGTTTTTCTGCACTCATTAGCCTTTGGAAGTCTGGGCCGTTATTTTCCGACTGATTCTGGGAAACCGATCACCACTGGTCAGATGAATATGACCGTAGATGTTATGGCTCACTCGCTGGTTTACTGGGTCCAGGGCTTGGTGAGCCGAAAGCTGCTGGGGAAGGAATCAAGAATCTTTGCCATGACCAGCTCGGGAGGTCATCGAGTCTGGCCTGACTATGGTCCCGTCTCAGCCGCCAAAGCTGCCCTGGAATCACATATTCGCCAAATTGCCATGGAGCTGGCACCTCAGGGCATCACCGCTAATGCCATTCAGGCGGGGGTCACTGACACGCCGGCACTGCGAAAAATTCCCGGGCATGACGAAATCATGAAGACTGCGGCCCGCTGTAATCCCAGCGGCCGATTGACCACCCCAGAAGATGTGGGGCAGGCGATCGTTGCAATGAGTCACCCTTATACTCACTGGATGACCGGCACTGTGATTCGAGTGGATGGGGGAGAGGACATCGCCGGATAACAACGGCTCCTCACAAAGGCGAGTCTCCGCCTTTGCTGACCTTTCACAGCCTGGTAAAGCCTGGGGAGGCTGTACGCTAAAAAAACTGCAAGACCCGACCGTGGCTGGCCAGGAAAGTGTCTGATGCTGAAAATACCTCCAATTGAGTTTGAAGAGCACAAATTGGAGAACGGACTGCAGGTTTTGCTGCATCGGGACACCCGAGTTCCGCTGGTTCACCTGAGCATTCACTATCGAGTGGGATCGAGCTACGAGAAGCCAGGTCTCTCCGGATTCGCCCATCTCTTTGAGCATATGATGTTTCAAGGCTCCGAAAATGTGGCCAAGAACGAGCACGGGAACTATATCGACAATGCTGGAGGTCGTTGGAATGCCACCACCAGTAAAGATCGC
Organism: Acidobacteriota bacterium; assembly: GCA_027295745.1. Classification (GTDB taxonomy): domain Bacteria; phylum Acidobacteriota; class UBA6911; order RPQK01; family JADFOI01; genus JADFOI01. The sequence goes on along the minus strand of JAPUKI010000343.1, from coordinate 3,369 downwards.
ACCAACTACTATGAGACGGTGCCGTCTCAGTATCTGGAGTTGGCTTTGTGGCTGGAGTCGGACCGGATGAGGTCCTTAAATGTCACCCAAGAGAGCTTCGAGAATCAGCGTCAAACGGTCATCGAAGAGAAAAAGCAAAGTTATGACAATCGACCCTATGGGCTAGCGAATCTGAGATTCGAGGAACTGGCTTACCAGAACTGGGCCTATGCCCATCCCATCATCGGCGCTGTGGAGGATCTCAAAAACTCCACCCTGGAAGACGCTACCAGGTTCCATCAGACCTATTACGGACCAGGCAATGCGACGTTAGTACTTTCTGGAGATACTGGTGACGGGGCTGTCCTGAAGAAGGTCCAACAGTACTTTGGAGCGATCTGCGACCGGACCCATCCCCAGGTGCCCGACCTGGAGGAGCCGGAGCAAACAACCGAGAAAGTCGAAAGCATGAAGGATCCGCTGGCAGTCTTGCCGGCGGTTTATGCCGGCTATCACATGCCGGCTCTGGGATCACCGGAGTTCTATGCCCTGTCTGTGCTTGGATTGGTTCTCTCCCACGGAGAATCCTCGCGTCTTTACAGGAAACTGATCTACCACAACAACTGGGTGAGCGGTCTTTCGGTGGGACCGAATCAATATAAAGGACCACAGCTATTCTTTATCTGGTTTCAAGTCCAGAGCTCCGTCAATGTCGATCAGGTCTTGCAGGCCGTGGACCAGGAGTTGGAGCGGGTTCGGGAAGAAAAGATCCCTGTCAAGGAGATAGAGAAGGCGAAAACTCAGATCACGTTCAGCTTTGTGGCGCAAATGGCCAAGGTGGCCCGAATTGGAGAGCTCCTGGCTCACTATGCTCTTTTCTTCGGGGATCCCAAAAGGATCAACCAGGAACTGGATCGTTACCTGTCGATCACCCCAGACGATATTCTCCAAGCCGCCCAACAGGTGTTCCACCCCCTGAACCGGACCTTGATCCTGGTGGAACCAGGAACTTAAAACATGAAAGCCCCTGCACCCGGTATTGAGAAGAACATTTCCTATCCCGAAATCCCTGACCAGCAGCTCTCCAACGGACTTCGAGTTCTGGTGGTCCAGGATGATCGTCTGCCCCAACTCTTTTTGACACTGGTCTTTCCAGGAGGGCGGGTTTACAACCCCGACGAAAATCTGGCCCTGGTTTCGCTGGCGGCAGAGTCGATCAAGAGTGGCACGCAAACCCGCTCAGCCCGTGACATTTCCGATCTCCTCGATGAGAGGGCAATAGAATTCGACAGTGAGGTCCTGATGGAGCACAGTTCCGTCTCCATGACCCTGATGGAAAACCAGCTGGATCCTGCACTGGAACTTCTGGGGGATATGGTTTCCAATGCCAGTTTTCCCGAGGATGAATTAAAGAAACTCAAGGTGCGGTGGAAAAGTCACCTGATTGCTCAGCGCTCGCAAGCGGGCTTCCTGGCCAACGAATGCGTCTTCAAGACTGTTTATTCGAACCATCCTTATTCCAAGGTCAGCATGACACCCGAGCACCTGGAAAAGGCGAACCGAGAATCGGTCCAAGCTACCTATCGGCAGCATTGGGTTCCACAAAACGCTCATCTTCTGTTGGCCGGTCCAGTCGATGGGAAGCAGGCCCGCGAACTGGGGCAACGTTTCCTGGGAACCTGGGGGAACGGGGAGGCACCTTCTATCTCCTATCCACGGCCAGCCGACCTGGGCGGCCGGATCGTCTGTTTGGTCCACCGACCCCACTCCGTCCAGTCTCAGATTCTGGTGGCGGGACGAACACTCCCCAAGGGAGACCCCGATGCCATAGCTCTAAAAGTCGCCAACCAGGTGCTGGGTGGCGGGGGAAGTGCTCGCCTTTTCCTCAACTTGCGTGAAGAAAAAGGCTACACCTATGGCGCCTTCAGTCACTTGAAGAACTATCGTCACGATGGCCTTTTCCTGGCCGGAGCAAGCGTCAAGACGGAAGTCACCCGGGAGTCCATCGAAGAGATTCTGAAGGAGTTGGAACGCCTGCGTGAGCAGCCCCCTGACGAAAAGGAGCTGGAGCGCAGTCAACAGGAATTAATCGGGAGTTTTATCCGCCAGATGGAGACACCTGCCTCCATCGGTGTGCTGGAACTCGACCGCCGGATTCATCAGCTGCCGGATGATTTTTACAGGAACTTTATTCCTGCAGTGCGGGGAGTCACGGCCCAGAAAGTCCTGGAGATGGCGAGGAGCTTTTTTGATCCAGAGCGATCGGTGGTTGTGGTAGTGGCCGACCGGGAGAATGTGGAGAATGAGCTCAAACAGGTGGGTGAGCTGCGTGTTTACGACACCCACGGCAATTTAATATAGTGCTCTTGAACAGCCATCAGCAAGGAGGATAGAGCGTGTCTTCAGAAGAACATTACAAGAAAGGGATGGAGCATTTCGCCGAGGATCAACTTGAACTTGCCATCGAGGAGCTGAGCAAGGCCGTGAAAGCAGACCCCCAATTCGGAGATGCCCTACATGCTCTGACCATGTGCTATTACCATCACAAAGATCTGGATCAAGCTCTCAAATACGGCAAACAATTCAAGGACCTGGAACCTTCCAACCCTCTCGCCTACACCAGCCTCTCCATGATTTATAACGCCAAGGGAATGATCCAGGAAGCAGAAGACATGGGGGCCAAGGCCAGGACTGAAGAGCAGTGATGGCTGACAAACAGAGTCGAAGAACAATCCTAAAAATGCTCGGATACACCGTTGTGGGCTCAGGTGTGGCTGCTCTTGGAGTCTATAGGTACAGCTCTCGAATCGAGACAGGATGGCTGGAAATCGAGAGAGTGACCATTCCAGTAAGAGATCTAGGATCCTCTTTCGAGGGATTCAAGATCGTGCTTTTAAGTGATTTTCACCTCTATCCCTTTACAGAGATTGAACTGATAGAACGGGCAGTTGGCCTAGCCAATAGCCTAAAGCCTGACTTAATTTTGCTGGGTGGAGATTATGTGCTCGCCAGAGGCGACTCAATTTTTCAATTGGCCCCGGTTCTTGCCCAACTCAACGCCAAACATGGCGTATTTTCAGTCTTGGGAAATCACGATTACTGGAGAAACGAAAAAATTGTTTGCCGGGGCCTGGAGGAGGCCGGCTTGCCTCTTCTCAGAAATTCCGGCCTCACCATCAGCATGGGGCGAGACAGAATGTTTCTGGCGGGCTTAGATGACGGATGGCTAAGTCGCCACGATCTCTCCCAGGCACTTGAAAAGCGCCCCCAGGGTGTGCCCACCATCCTGCTCATGCATGAACCTGACTTTGCCGACACTTTCAGTGCTGATGACAGGATCTCTCTACAATTGTCCGGACACAGTCATGGTGGTCAGGTGCGATTCCCCGG
>JAPUKI010000342.1 GCA_027295745.1 Acidobacteriota bacterium | reverse complement strand
CAGGGTCAGGTTGATATCATCCAGCGCCCGAATCGTCTCACCACCCTGGTGATAGAGGCGAGAGACATTCTGGAGCCGAAGAATCGTGTCCTCTTGAGTCATGATCAGGCCCGCCCCAGTAAATGCACATCTGCTGATCGGGCAGCCCGCCAGGCCGGAACTAGGGACAGTAACCGAGTTAAGACAAAAACCAGGATCATCGGTTGGAGAATCCGGGCCGGGGAAAGATGAGAATACATGACCGGGTCAAAGGCCACACCGGCGGCAGAAAGGTCTCCTGAGTAAAAGAGGTCCAGCGGTAAACCGCTGCGGCTCAGATAAAGATGCACACTGTACCCCAGGCCGAAACCGGTGAGGGCCGAGAGGAAGGCAATAAAGAAGGCTTCCACCAGCACCATAACGAATCGCCTGCCCGGCGTCAGACCCAGACAATGGAGCAGGGCAAACTCCCGGCCTCGCTCCAAAACCGACATGAGCAGAGTGTTGAGTACGGTAAAGCTAATCAACAGAAAGAGGATCAAATTCATGACGTAGCTGCCTCCATCGTCAAGACGAATAAAAGCCTTCAATTGGGGAAGCGCTTCTCCCCAGCTCAAGACCTCCAAAGCGGGAAACTTCTCTTTCCCGATGAGGGCCAACTCCTCTGACAATTGAGCATCTTGGATCAACAAGGCAATTTGGTGGACCCGAGTTCCCAAATCCAGAAAGTCCTGAGAAGCGCCCAGGGGCATCAACGCCAGTGCCTGGTCTCGCTCTTCCAATCCTGTTCGCAGAATCCCCCTGACTCGCACAAGCCGGGAGCGAATTTCCACGGAGTCTACTCCCTGTGCCATCAGAACGAGTTTCTCTCCCACCTCAAGGGCGAGGTTGTGAGCCACCCCTTGTCCCAGAATCACCCAATCCCCGTCGTCGGCATTCAGGAATTCCCCTTCGATCAGTTTGTCGTCAAAATCGGACGCCTGCATCTCCTCTTGCGGTTGGATCCCTATGAGTTGAACACCTGTTGAGCCATCAGCAGAGGAAGCCAAACCCGAAACAAAGGTTCGGCGCAAGATGTGACGAATCGGGAATCGCCCCTTCATTTCCTGGCTCCAAGTCTCTACACTCCGAATCTCCTCAGGACTCAGCAACCGATCAATTCCCCCTTTCTCCAGATAGCCTTTCTGCTGAACCAGGACGTGACCTGAACCCATATGCACGGCACTCTCTATCATCTGCTTATGGCTTCCATCGCCAAGGCCCAGGATGATCAACAACAGAGCCAAGCCCAGCGAGATGGTGAACACGGTGAGAAGTGTTCTGCGAGGCTTTCGCCACAGATTTCTCCAGGCAATCTTCAAAACGATGGACATCAGATATCTCTATTTAAACTTATCCTTCAACAGGAGCCGACAGGGCCTGGACCGGATTCAATCGAGCGGCCTTCACAGCCGGGAACAAGGCAGCAAAAAAAGTAGCCAAGAGCAGCCCCAGGGCCGACCAAAGGACATAATCCCAGCCCCAGCTGGCCTTTAATATGGGGTCCATTCGGGTTCCAAACATGGAAAGTTCTCCCATCCATCTGCTCAAATCCAAACCCTGGGTGGTTAGATATGACATCCCCCAGGCTCCGAAACCAAATCCTACGATCAAGCCCAGAACTCCCAGAAACAGGCTCTCCAGGAGAATGGAACTCACAATGAGCAGGGGGCGCATTCCCAGGGCAGCGACCAATCCGATCTCACGGCTTCTTTCAAAGACCGCCATCATCATCGTGTTCAGGACACCTGTAGCTGTGAAGAGACCAATGAGCACGATAATGAATCCGTACATCCCCTGGGCCAGGTTCACATAGTCTCTGAGCTGGGGTGCCAATTCTCCCCAGCTCTGGGCCACGGTGTCGGCCGGCCAATTTTCAGAAGCGTTGAGCTGTGCTGCAAAAGAATCAGCGGCCATGGGGTCCTCGATCTTCACCGCGATCTCATGGACTTCATCCGGACTTAGAGCAAGCAGTTCCTGCAGGTCCGCCAAATAGAGGACTGCCAGCGATCGATCCAAATAACTGAGTCCGGTGTGAAGGATTCCGGATACCAGAAACAGGTCGTTTCCAAGACTTCCATCGGCGGCCTGAGTCACGATGGCCACCTGTGATCCAATGCTTGCCTCCAGTTCCCGGGCCAGGACATCTCCCAACAGTAGAGAGCGTTCCACCGAGTCGTCCAGTGCTCCTGCTTGAAGCCCCGACAGGAAGCTGCTCACCCCCAACTCCACTTGCGGATCCACGCCCATCAAACGGGCTCCTGCAGAGTTTTCCCCCGTGGACAAAAGACCGAACCCGTACACTCGGGGAGATCGGCCCGCCAACTGAGGATAAAGGCTGAGTTGGTGGAGGAGACGTTCCAGCTCGTTGCTAGAATCACTGCCGATGGTATCGTAGAGGCTGCGCTCGGGTAGATATTCCGAATGGTGAAGCTGCAGGTCACCCATGAGCAGGCCCGTCCCATTTTTGAGCATCTGCCCGGCCATACCCACGGTCAATCCAATGAGGACAATTAGAAAGGCATAACCACAACCCACAGCAGAAATGGTAATCAGGCTCCGTCTGGAATTTCTCCACAGGTTTCGCCACCCCAACCGCCAGACAATCATCTCGATCTCCGAAGAGAAGAAAGGGAAAAAGTGCCCTGGGGGATGGGAATGTCGAAGTGGAGTTCGTGATAAATCATCTCCGTGTATTCCTCCGGTTTATCCTGTGGAACCATTCTCGACTTTGTGGGGACGAGTCGTCCGCCCATCTCACGGTATTCAGAGAAGGTCATCGTACGCTTGAGCTCCCCGTCTTCACCATAGTATTCAGCCCAGGTGGGCAACAGATCCTGCTTGCGGACTTGGTAGAGCATCTTTCCCCAAACTACCGGCGCGTCGGGATGCGGAGTCAGCAGGAATTCATAGACCTCAACCCCTTCTCGATCTCCTTCATAAGCAATCTCAATCTCATAGTCACGAATGAGGCGACTTTCCTTGACCAGATCGTCATTGGTGAAATGCGAGCCCATCCAGGAACCCATCATCATTGAGCTGGGAACACGGATAGTGCGATCAATCTTGGGAAGATAGTTCCACATGTCGGAGCCGACCTTCAGAGTGGTCGTTCCGGCTTCCTTTTTGGGCTGTAACACTATGATCAAAGCCTTTTCCGTACCCTCTGACCAGATTTCCATCATGATATTACGCTCCCAGCGACGTGTGACCACGGACATTTCCACTCGGCCCTGAGAGGAGTCTCCTCGAAGCATCTGGTCCACCTTGTCTATAATTTCCGCTGGGCTCAACTCAGAAGAATTGACCTGCGCAAAAAGTGGCACAAAGCAGCCACTCACCAAAAACAACACTAGCCCAATCCACTTAATAGACCGGATTATGCATAGGTCCTCGTCACGAAGGGCGATGGAATTCGGGGACAGCCCCAAACATTCTCCCAGAATTCGGGGACTGTCCCCGAATCTTGTCGGCGCTTCAGTAGAGAATTTATGCATAGTACGGTCTACATTTATCACTGACGGGTGAGAAATCTCCCAACCCTTTCGGCCCAGCGTCCGGCTCTCACAATCCTCGGAGGGTCCATCGTCAGATCAACCACTGTGGAGGGTTGGCTGGGCTGCACCGTTTCCCTGCACTCTAATATAAGGTCCACCTGGTGATCAAAAAGTTGCTTCAAATCTCCCAGAACGGCCAACGGCTCTCCAGAAACGTTGGCACTGGTGGAGATGATGGGACCCGGGATGGCCTCCATCCAAAGCTGTAAAAAGGCCAGATCGGGATGACGCAATCCCACCTTACCCTCCGCCCCCAGCATTAACGGAGGGCAGGCGGAGTTCCCTTCCAGAAGCAGGGTCACTGGACCCGGCCAAAAGGCTCTCACCAGTTCATAAAATAGATCCGGTATATCATCGGAAAATACTTCTGCATTGGAATAATCCTGGACAAGTAAAAGAACCCCCTTTTTCTCGGATCGGCCTTTTATGGCGAAAAGTCTTCGCAGTGCTTCCTCATTGAAAGGATCACAGCCCAGTCCATAGAGGGTATCGGTAGGGTACAGCACCACCTTACCTTGACGGATCGCCTGGGCCGCTTCTTCAATAATTTCTGGGGGGGGAGAGTCAAGATCAAACGGCACATCTGCTAAGATAGCATGAAGTGTCCTCTTCTGTTTCCCGGATTGAAAGCCGGCAAAACCCCCAGTTTAAACTCTGGAAGAAATATCTCGCTCACCCCGAGAAAAAGGACTGCCCTTGGATTCCCATAGAAGGATGGAAGCAGACCCAAGACCTCTCCACCCAGCGCCCCATAGAGCTCTTACTCTTCTCGGAGGGGGCGGAAGGCGCCATCAAGGACCTTCTTCCCCGCTCTACAGAGTCTTTTCAGCTGGCTCCGGCCTTGTTTGAAAGTCTGTCCACCCTCAATTCTTCTCAGCAAATCCTTGCCTTCTTTGAAAAACCCAGCTGGAATTGGAAGGATCTCACTTCACGAGTTCTTTACCTGAACGAACTCCAGGATCCGGGCAATCTGGGGACGCTGCTGCGAACCGCCCGTGCCACAGGAATCTTCAGTGTTGCCACCAGTCCCCACACCGTCTCCTGTTTCAACTCCAAGGTCGTCCGGGCCTCGGCTG
>JAPUKI010000341.1 GCA_027295745.1 Acidobacteriota bacterium | reverse complement strand
AAGGAGGTTACTTCATGTCTCGACGCATTGGCTTCATGGTTTTCTGGTGGGCATTTGGGGTCTTTAGTGTTCACACGATCCTAGCAGAGTGGAGCCCACCTTCGGAGATTTCGCGGGAAGAGATCCTCCAGACTTCAGCGGCCGTCCTGGCCAGGCCCGACATCCCCCTAAACATCAGAGAGGAGATCTTTCGAATCCGCGTGCTGGAGATGGACTGGGACATGGGAGCCATGGTGTATGAACCCGAGGATCCTTCCCAGATCCCAAGCGGGCCGGATGGCAAGAAACTCGGGATATTTCTCCTTCACGGAGGATCGGGAGATCATCGAGAAACACAGGTAGTGGCAAATCTACTGGCCGGAAAGTTTGGTTTCAAGGTGGTCAGCATGACCTACCCGGGCCGGTTATATCTGCTGGATCCGAGTCGAAACTGGCCGGGAGACACCATCAACCCCGACGGCACGGTGCGGACGCCCATCTGGGAGAGGGATGAGCTGATCACGAGGGATCAGTATGAGGTAGTGGAAGACAGGTCCATGATGGAGCGCTACGGTACCGTAATTCTGGCTTGCGCCAAGGAAAGCACTCCCTTTTATGACCGCATGGCCGGCTGGCCGGTGGCTTTTGAGGAAGCCGGCCGGGACCTCATGGGGCGGCACTTTCCTGCGGGGGAGTTTTCCATCTACATCCACGGCCGCTCAACGGGAGGACCTTTTGCCTTTATGCTCACCCAAAGAGTGTCCAACATTTCCGGTTTCCTGGGAATGGAGAGCTCTCCTTTTGGTTATATCTATGCCCGACAGATCAACCAGAGCTGGCATCTTCCCTTCAACTGCCTGAAAATCCGCACCTGGCGGGACATTGCCCGCTATGAAGGTCCGGAAGCGCTGGACCGGGACGGACCGGAGGCTCTGAAGCGCTTGCCCATGCTGATGGAGAGAGTGTTCGCAAGATGGGAAAGGGACACCTACAAGCCTCTCTTCAAGGCAGAGTACCCGATCCATTTAAATGGCGTAGAGGCTCTGGCCGCGGCGGCCCAGGCCACAGCCCGCCGCTTGAACCTGAGCGCTGGGGAGACTGAAGAGTTGGTTCGACAGTACAAAGGTTATACCAGAGAGCTCTCCGGCCAGGGAGTTAACCCCTTCCCTCCGGCGATTTTAGGCACAGCCCACTCCAGCCGTGACCACAGCCCCAAGATTTACCAAGAGGTCGTACTTCCCATGTTTGCCGCCATGGATCCTGCGCCGAAAGTGCATTGGGTCCGCTTTGGAGCCGGGGTCCACACATTCTTTGCCTCGGAGCCGGGTCTACCCCTGGGTGTGGCTCCGGCCGTGGCCCAGCTGTGGTTTGAGGCCATCATGGAGGGCTACTACAGCCACTAGGTGCGCACAAAACTGCGCCCACAAATCTCTGTTTGTCAACGGGTTATAGGGCGCACATCTGTGCGCTCCTACACAAGAAACCTGGTGCCAGCCGCCAGGCGGCTTATCTTTCCCAGCTGTAACGGAGCTGCAGCCCCACCGGGTCCATACTCAGTTCCTCGGCGAACTCGTCACGCAGATAGCGGATCTCGCCACCCATCACGGTCATCAGCGGATAGGTTCGGTCCAGCTGCTCCAGTGGCACCGTGAAGTAATCCTGGTTCAAGACCAGAAAGTCGGCATACTTGCCCAGCTCCAGAGACCCCAGTTCGTCTTCCTTCAACAGATACTCCGAGCCCCAGTTGGTGGCCATCTTCAGCGCTGTGTTCCGGTCGATAGCCTGGTCAGCGGCGATGATAACCCCCTGCCGGTTCTTTCGAGTGATAAATGGCGTCATCAGCGAAAACAGGCCATTACTGACCCCACCCTCGCCTTCCCAGGCAACCTTGATCCCTGCCTCCAAGGCTCTTTTTGTGGGCATGACCCATCCCTGATACTTCTCAAAACCGTATTTTTCAATCCAGGGTAAGCTGCGACTCAAGGCTGCCGAACCCATACCCAAGTACATTCCCAAGTTCTTGATTCGGGGAAGCTGATCGGGCCGAGGATAGAGGCCGCCGTGGTCCATGCTCAAGCGCAGCGAACGGATGTATTCCAGCGTGATTTCCGGACTTCTCTCCATGGCTTCCTCAATGGCATCCATGAAATGATCGGCTGACAAGTCTCCGTAGTTGTGTCCGGCAACCACTCGAGAACCGTTTGCCAGCGCCGTGACGATGGTCTGGTAATTCTTGGTTTCTTTCGAATACCGGCACCATTCATAGTAGTCTTCTTTGTTGCCTTCTTCCGCTAAAGACTCCGGATCAATGATGGAACTACAAAAGAGCGGAGGACCGTGATCGATCATTCCAAGACCAATGGCCTGAAACCACATATATTCATTGCCCAATTGAAAGAGATCTCCCAAACGCCGGTAGAATCCCTCGGCATCCCGGTTCATGGTAAAACCGGTGTAGTGGGTAAAGCCAAAGCGAATCGGGAGTCGGTTTTCCCGAAACAGCCTCATGTAAGCATCCACGTTCTGGATGCCCATGATATGAGAAGAGAAGGTCGTCACCCCAGCGGCGGCGTTCTCGAGTAATCCCAGGTAAAGGATTTCTTTTAGCTGGTCCGTCTTGTCGGCAAAGTAGCCATCCACCACCACTTCTCGACGGTACTCCACCCCCAGATCAGCAAAACCCACTTCAGTCCAGCCCTCCGGGTAATCCTCAGTCTTGCCGCCATACATTTCCTCGAGTTGATTCATGGCCGCGGTATTGATGATGTAAGCGGGATGAGCCGCCAGAAGAACAGGCTTCTCCAGACCAGTGATCTCGTCAATCTCCTGGGCGGTCATATCCTCGTTGCGCAGAAAGTCATAGCCCTCTCCCCCACCTGTGCCAAAGGATGGATTGGGCAGATAAAAAAAGCTCCACTGGCCTGGCTTTATATTGCCCATTCGCTCCTTCATCAGGGTTTCCAGGTTTTTACGAATCTCGACCCGGGTCTGCCCTGGCACCCGAAAGACTTTCACGGCCGTGGTCGTGGGGTTGTCAGCAACCCATTTATTCATGGCGCCGTCATGGATGTGGGTGTGGACATTGATGATGCCGGGAATGACGGTCCTTCCTTTGGCATCAATCCGAATCGTTTCGGGCCCGGCATAGCGAAGGACTTCCGCAGCGCTCCCCAGCTTAAACACCCGATTATCGCGGACCGCCATGGCCTCGAAAGTATTCCCGACATTCGAATTGATGTCGTAGTCGTCCATGGTGACGATCTTGGCGTTGTAAACGATCAACTCCGGATAGACCAGCAGGTCGGAAGGAAGATCAGCCTGTTGGGCTTGTCCAACCAGAGGACAAAACATCCAGGCCAGCAAAACAATCCAGATCCTTGCAGTGTTAGCGGTTTCTCTCATAGCTATACCTCCCTTAATTCCTAAAAAACGCCCTAATTCAAAGGCCCCTGAAAAATAAAAAGGGTATCAGGCCTTTTCTTCCTTATCCTCTTGTGTTTAAAATACATCCAAAAAATTATGGGTTGTTCGCTAACCTATAAATTTACAAAGCCTTTGTCAAGGTTCAAGCTAGCGGAGAGGATCACAAAAAAGGAAGTTATGAAAAGAGGCACCAAAAGTCGGATTTTTCTTCTCTCAGGCCTGCTGATTCTGTTGGGCCTGTACGCTCTCTCTCCCACAACCTCGACATTGACAACGGTTCGTGGGAATCCCGTCTCACTGGATCAGCTGAAACCCGACAAGATTTTGTTCAATGGCAAGATTGTCACCGTTGACCAGGATTTCAGCATCGCCGAGGCAGTGGCGATTAAAGATGGAAAATTCGTGGCGGTGGGCACAAACGCTGAAATCAGGGCATTGATAGGTCCGAACACGGAAGAGATCGATTTGGAGGGAAAAACGGTTCTGCCCGGGTTTACTGACCCGCATGTGCATTTCGCGCACAAGGTGGGCAAAATCGACGACCCCATTGAAGAGATGTTCAGTCAAGCCCGCTCCATTGAGGAGGTACGGAAGGCAGTACAACTCAAGGCGGCCGAAACTCCTCCCGAAGAGATCATCTGGTTTTCGAGGGGACCCTCTCAAGAGACTATGGGGACAGACCGCTGGCCCAACCGCTACGATCTGGATCCGGTGTCGCCGGATAATCCTGTCATTCTGGGTTTTGCTTCCGATCATGTGACGGTGGTGAACAGTAAGTTGATCGAGATGGTGGGCACAATCACCAAGGATACACCGCAGCCCTACGAAAGGGGATTCGCAGGCGAGATCGTCAAGGACCCCGAAACCGGAGAGCCCACCGGCGTGTTGCGAGAAAAGGGAGCCACCACTCTGGCTCGGGGTCCCTTCAACCTCTACCCGACCGAGACGCTCGAGGAGAACATCAAGAGAGGCTCCGAGAAGGTGGTCAAATACGGCATCACAAGCCTCTTTGACCCCTGCACCAATATCGGGAAGGGCATGGACAATCAGCCTGGCTTACAGGCCTACCAGCGCCTCAGTGCACAGGGAGAGCTGACGGTTCGCATCAATGCCATGATCCGAATGCCCATCCGGGTGCAAACCCTTGAAGAGAATCTGGACTTCCTCAAGAACTTTCTCTTTGCTCCCGGATTTCGCAATGATCGGCTCAGAATAGGGACTCTGAAAGTCAGCGTTGATGGCTCCGGGATGCGCGTGCCCGCGGAAAAGGTAAAAGCCATTCTCAAAGCGGCCCACAAGGCAGGCTGGCAGCTGTATATTCATCTCAGCAGCGGTGAATCTTTCGATCTCGTGACCGACGCTCTGGAGGAAGCCTATACAGAATTTCCACGCCAGGACGCTCGCCATGTCATCACTCACGCCCGCTGGCCCTCACAGAAGGATATCGAAATTCTGAAGAAATACGATGTCATAGTTGAACCGCAAATGGGTTTCTCCAGGGCCAATGATCCGATTCCCCCAGCCCCCCCTTCGGGCAGGCTTGCTGAGACCCCAACCCGCGTACCCCCCGACCGATATGGACCGAGACCGGTCAGAACCTATCTAGACAATGGCATCCGCGTCATGACCGGCTCAGATCAGAAGCCCATTGGCCCGTTATTTACAGTCTGGGGGGCAGTGAATCGATTGCGCAGCTCGGGAGAGGTGCTGCAGCCGGAGCAGCGGATGACCCTGGAAGAGGCTATCCGCGCAATCACGATCGTCCCGGCCTACTCCATCTTTGAGGAGAACATCAAAGGCTCGATAGAGGTTGGGAAATTGGCAGACCTAGTGGTCCTGGGTAGAGACATTTTGACCATCCCCCCGGAACAAATTAGGGAGATTCCGGTGCTGATGACTATGATCGGGGGCCAATTTGTGTATGTTAACCCGAATCAGGATCCATATCAGAAGGTCGTGTATCCTTATTTCGGCTGAGTGGCTGCGAAATGATCCCAGGTAATATCGAGGAGAACCTCTACTACATCGAGCTCTTCACCAAGAAGAAGATTCGCAACCCTTTAGTGGGAAACCATATCAGCTTACTCAAGGGACACGGCTACGATTTCTGGGACCACAAGAAGTACGAGTTTGGGGACGACACCCGGAAAATTGACTGGAATGCGACGGCAAGGATGGGTTACACCCTCATCAAGAACACCCATGAGGAGAAGGATATCGATATTTTTGTGATGGGGGACTTGTCCAACTCCATGAATTTCGTGACGGGAAGACATTCTAAAAAAGAGCTATTGCTGTACATCACAGCCATGTTAGCCTACTCGGCCTTGTCCGATCAGATGCGGATCGGCTTCCTGGGTTTTACGGATCAGGTCGAAGTCGTGATCAAGCCGAAAAAGGGAAGGACACACTTGTGGACAATGTTGAACCAGTTGTGGGATTTCACACCCCGCAAACATAAGACAACCCGCGTCATGCCCGCCTTTGAGCAGCTCCGCCAGACTTTGACCAGAATGAGTATTATTTTCCTGATCTCGGATTTCTATTTTCAAGAAAATATTTTCGAAGAACTCATCTTTAAGCAACTGGTTTCCAGAAATGACTTGATTCCCATTCTTCTCAAGGACCCCTTCGAAGAGAACTTACCCCAGGGGAAGGGTTTTCTGCGACTTCGGGACCTGGAAACAGGTCAGCAACAATATGTTCGTCTGTCTGGAAAGAACCGGCTTCTCTACAGTGAACATCTCAGAGAACGACATCGAGCCCTGATTAGGCAATTTTATCAGTTTGGTTTAGACTTTCAGGAGATCCAGACAAACGAGCCTTTTTACGAATTGCTTTATAGTTTGTTTTTGATGAGGAAAAGATGATGCGAAATGGACTGATCACCGTAGTTGTGCTGGTTGGCATAACCCTTTCATTGAATGCTCAGACCGAGGAGACCCCAACTGAAATCAGCTTCGAGAGAAGCATCAGCCAGACCTCAGTGTGGCCGGGGGACCGAGTTCACTATCTGATCACCCTGACGGCAGCACCAGATGTGAAAATCGCCACGGAAGACTTTGATCTGCTGAATGTCAGCTTCGAGCCTTTCTATTTGATTGACATGCAGCACAGCGAAGAGTTAGTGGGGGGACAAGTCCGACATGTTTTCGATTACCTGTTGGCGAACTACGAGATCGGTGACAGGCAAGTGGAAATTCCTGGTTTGATATTTCGCTACCAAACGCCTGGTCCAACGGAAGCAAACGCACCCACCATGGAAGAAATGCAGATCCCCCCAATGCCAATGTCCGTACGAAGCACACTGAATCAGCCGCTCAGTGAATCATGGATTCTGGAATCACTACCCGTCTCCCAGGTCCCCATCCGAAGTTGGGTGCCCCTTGTGGCCGGTCTGGGGGGGTTGCTGGTGAGTAGCCTTCCACTGGGAGTTTGGGTCTGGAAAAAAGTGCCCGACTGGCAGGCACGGAGGCGACAGTTGAGCCGGAAACAGTTCCTGAACCAATGCTCAGTCTCACTCGGTCAGTTGGAAAAGCGTTTGTCCAACAACAATGCTGAGATCAAAGATCATTACCACGACCTGGAGCAGTTAGTTGGAAAATACATCCATTATTTCTGGGATATACAAGCCCAAGGGCTGACACATGCAGAGTTAGCGGCCAGGCTGAAGCCGGGGCAGCTCCTCCCCAAGCAGAGTGAAGCTCTTACTGGAGTTCTGGAGCATGGGCAGAGCTGCCGCTATGCCCCGGATAGCAGCGCCGGGTGGGAAGACACCCTGCGGCAGGATCTCCAGCAAATCAAGAAAATGTGTGCATAAGAAGCAGTGCATTTCGAGCAACTTGACCTCCTGTACAAGGTTCTCATCCCGGTCTTTCTTTTGCTGGCGTTTATCCAGTGGAGGAAGAAAAAGCACTTCCTGGCCCACAGCCTGGTGAGTCATCCGATCATGCCATCCATGAAGCCTTCTTCTCTCAGGCTTCTCCCGCGAATCTTCCTCATCATTGCTCTGGTGGCTGCCGGACTTGCCCTGATGGAGCCCCGTATCACCTTCCAAGAAGGCGTTACCCAGTTGGAAGGGCTGGACATTGTTCTGGTAGTCGATCTTTCCTCCAGCATGCAAGAGGTGATGGGGGGATGGGAAGAACATCGAGAGATGTACCAGGCGCGAGTCCAGGGAGATAACAGTGATCTCCCTATTCCTGAAACCCGTATGCAGGCAGTCCAAAAGGCCATACTGGATTTCGTGTCAAAAAGAAAGAGTGATCGACTAGCTTTGGTCACTTTCTCGGAAAGTAGTTACGTGGTCACTCCTTTGACCACTGATCGTACTTATCTGGAGAAATACATTCAACTGGTAGATCCAGCCATATTGATCGGTGAAGGGATGACTGCTATTGGGGAAGGCATCAATACGGCGATCGAACTGTTTCGGCGCGAAGATGATCCAGAAACCAAGAACAAGGTGATTCTTATTTTCAGCGATGGGGAACACAACTATGGAAGAGATCCGGTAGATGCGCTTAGCGAGGCACGTTTTTATGGTTATCGTGTCTATCTGATTGGGGTGGAGCTGGGAGCAGAGATCACAGGAAAAGAGAGGGTGCAGGCACTCATTCAGGCGATTACGGACTCAGGGGGCCAGTATTTTGATGCCTCTAACCAACGCGAACTAGAAATAGCTTATTCTTCGATTGACCAGATTGAAAAGGGGGTGTTTGTCCAGCGGTCTATGGAGACAAACGTTCCCTACTATCAGATTTTTCTCTCCATATCCCTAGTCTTACTCATGGCGAGCCTTGTCCTCAGTGCCATTCCCTATTTCGTCGAAATTAGCTAGTGTCTCGTCCTATGAATACCATGACATTTGTGGCGAGCGCGACGGCGTCGAGTTCGCGAAGCGACGACGACGCGATCTCTGTGGATCGCGGAGGAGGAGCGACAAAGAAATTGATGCCGTCCCGCCGCCACCCTTCTGGCTGATGCGGGTTGTGGGCGGTCTCTGTGAGTCGCTCGTCGTCGTCGATGTCCCTGCAGCACCTCCTCCTCGCTCCTTGATCTCCCCTCCCAAGCCCCATCAGCAAACATCAAGATATTCATGGGACGGAACACTATATCAGCGGCAGGCTGACGGTTTGGGCAAGCCTAATAAAGGGCTCGGGATAGACCCCTATCAGAAGAGTGAAGAATCCGGTAATCACCAGCACAACCAGCAAGCCCTTCGAAAAGCTCAGAGGAGCAGGTACAGAATCCGTTTTCATGAACATCGACACTACAATCCGGAAGTAATAGTACAGTGCAACTACCACGTTTAGAGCACCCACCACTACCAGCCAAACCATCAGGGAGGAATTGGGTTCACCCGGACTGAACGCAACTTCCAGCACTGCCAGAAAAACATAGTACTTGGCGATAAATCCTGCCAAGGGAGGAATACCTGCTAGGGACAGGAGAAAGACCAGCATCAGAACTGCCAGGGCCGGTTGCTTGAAGTAGAGGCCGTCAAAGTCTTCCACTCTCTCCCCCGGGATCTCTTTGCGCCGCAGCAAGATCACTCCCGCCCAGATACCTAAATTCATGAAGGTATATGCCAACAGATAGATCGCCGAGGCGGTGACTCCGCGCTCACTGCCAGC
>JAPUKI010000340.1 GCA_027295745.1 Acidobacteriota bacterium | reverse complement strand
AAGAGGAGGCACAGCCCATGAAAAAGCTCTTTCTGATCCCAGTGATCCTGACCGTAGGGTTGGGCCTGACCCTGTCCTTTCAACCTGGTCTTTTCCCATCCATGTTAACAGGTGGTCAGTCCGTTTATGCCCAGGGCTCCGCAGACAGCAAATTCTGGGTGTTTGATGGGCACATGCACCCGGTATCCTCCGTTTATAGCCGAGGAGGAACCATTGGGACGCCCAATTCCGATCCTCGATTCACGCTCCCCTTGGCCGAGAAGGGTGGACTGGGAGCGGGGTTCTTCAATACCTCGATCGACGAGTTCTATGAAGCCAACCATATCGCTGTCAAGGACGCTCTACGGCAGTTTGACCGATTCTATTCCGAAATTGCCAAATACCCCGACCAGGTAGGGGTGGCCACTACTGCCCAGGAGGTTCGGGCCCTTCGCCGACAGGGCAAGCTGGCGGCCATACTGGCCATTGAAGGCGCGTTGGCCCTGGAGAGCGACTTGGGGGTGCTGCGGATGTTCCACCGCTTGGGACTGCGTGAGATGAACCTGGTCCACCTGCTGGGAAATGACATTGGCGATGTCATGCACTCCAGCCAGAACAATGGCAAGGGGTACGGTCTGACTGATTATGGGCGAGAACTGGTGGCCGAGATGAATCGGCTGGGAATCCTGATTGATCTTTCTCACACCGCCGAGCAAACGGTCCTGGATGTGATGGAGGTGAGCACCCAGCCGGTGGTTACTACCCACTCCGGGGCTCGAGCCCTGATGTATTCCCCGACTCTGCCCAACTGGAGCGATGAGATGATCCGGAAACTGGCCAGCTTACGAGGAGTCATTTGCGTTCCTTTTTTGCCCATGATCGTGAACCAGGAGTATCAGGATAAATTCCACCGAGGACGAATCCGTGGGTCGGGTCTTATGGGACTGGAGCCCCTGGTGTACCGGGGAGATCCCACCACGATTTACGATTTCATCCAGGAGCGAAGAAACAGAGGACAGTCCAATCGCGGCACAATGGCCGAGGAGCGCCAACAGAGTCTGCCTCCCCTCTCTGCTCTCATCGATCATATCGACTATATCGTCAGGCTGGTGGGAGCTGACTACGTGGCCATCAGTTCGGACTTTGGAGGTTACCCGGTCAACCTCACAGGAATTGAAAACGCCGGGGAGTACCAGAATATTGCCCAGGCTCTTTTAGGAAGAGGATACAGTGCTGAGGATGTGGCGAAGATCATGGGGGAAAACCTGCTGCGGGTTTTTGAGGAGGTGGTGAGGAACTAATCAAGAGAGGTCGTTTTTTCCGGTTGACACGGCTGTGAGAATGGTGATATTTCAAAGCCACGTCAAGAACTACGATTGTACAGAGCTGAGCGGAGAAGGAGTTTGGAATGGAACACAAGATTAAAGTCGTGACGGCGATGATCTGCCTTGGATTTTTTCTCATGGTCCCGGTGTTGGCGATCCTGCAGCAGGGAGATCCTGAGCTGGTGGAGGCTATGCCCGAAGGCCAGGGGAAACAAATGGTTGCCAGCATCTGTTCAGGATGTCATACGCTGGGGAACGTCGTGACGCAGCGGAGAAGCAGCGAGGAATGGGCACAGACAGTGAATGAGATGATTTCCAGAGGAGCTCAGATTTTCCCGGAGGAAGTCGACACCATGGTCAGCTATCTGGGTGAACACTTTGGAGCTCAGGCTGGATCTGCCTCCCTCCAGTCAGCAGGAGAAGAGATCTTCAGAAACAAGTGTTTTCAGTGTCATGGTGAGGGGATGTGGAGTGATCTCAGACAAGATCGTCGCGGCTGGGAAGGAACACTTTTCCGGATGGTGGGACGGGGCGCGCTCTGGACAGAAGAGGAGATCAGCAGCATGGCCGACTATCTGGTTGAGACTCATGGCCCTCAATAGCTCCCCTGAAGTGAAGCGGGCAAGGGGAGAGTCGATATCTATGAATTGGGGAGAAACAAAACATGCATGAAAATATGACAGATGAGGAACTCAAAGAGGCCATGAGGCACATGGCCAAAATAGCAGGGTTGGATCTGAGCGAGGACAGGTTGGACCAGGACCTGCCTACCTTGAAAAGGCACCTGGTGGCTGTAGATGCCGTGCATGAGGTGGAGCTGGGGTTGGAAGACGATCCGATTCCCGCTTTCCGACTCGAGAAGGGTTAAGTGCCTCGTTAGCAGTAACCAGAAAGAGGGGGTATCGAGATGAGTGTTTCCAGACGTACTTTTCTCCAGGGGTCTCTGGCTGGGGCGGTTGCTTATCGTTCCACCAGCTCGGCGCAATCGCAGGGAGCCGCTCCCGCCAGCAGTGACTTGCCTTATCTGAGCATCGTTCAGGCTGCAGAGTTGATCCGCACAAGGCAGATCTCACCGGTTGAGCTGATCCAGGCCGTCTTCAAACGAATAGATGAGGTGGAACCAAGGGTTCAGGCTTTCATCACCCTGGCCCGAGATGAGGCATTGGAGGCAGCGCGCCTGGCCGAACAAGAGATCAGGAGTCGTCAATACCGAGGACCTTTGCACGGGATTCCCGTGGGGGTGAAGGACACTCACTATTCCAAAGGGATCAAAACAACCGGCGGGTCTCCTCTGCTGGATGATTTCTTTCCCACTCATGATGCCACGGTGGTGGTTCGGTTGAAGGAGGCGGGTGCTATTCTGATCGGAAAGACCAAGCTTCCCCCTTTCTCGATGGGCGGCAACACTCCTTCCAAAAATCCCTGGGATCTCACCAGAACCCCTGGGGGGTCCAGCGGTGGCTCTGCCGTGGCTCTGGCTGCGGGCCAGCTCACCGGAGCTACAGGAGGGGACACCTCAAACTCCATCCGGCACCCTTCCACCTTGTGCAATGTGGTGGGGATGAAGGCCACTTTTGGCCTGGTCAGCCGCTACGGCATCATTCCCATTAGCTGGACCCTGGACCACATCGGTCCCATGACGCGCACGGTGGAAGATAATGCGCTCATGCTCAATGTCCTGGCTGGCCATGATCCCCTGGACGATTACACCGTCGATGTTCCGATCCCGGATTACACCAAGGCTTTAAGAGGAGGCGTGAGGGGTCTTCGTATCGGAGTTCCAAAACGCTCCATGATCGAACCCTTTCACGCCGAGTGCAGAAAAGCCTTTGAGGATGCTTTGGAGGTTTACCGAAGATTAGGCGCCAAAGTCGTGGAGGTGGGAATGCCTTCCACCCTTCAAGCCATGGACTCCGGTCAAAGAGTGATTCGTCTCTGCGAAGCTGCCTCCTATCACGAGTATTTCCTGGCTCATAAGCCTGAGGGCTATGCAGAGGACGGACGACCGCGGGCAGAGGCCGAGGTAGGCGCTCTCGTTCCGGCCTCGCAATATTTGCGGGCTCAAAAGTTGCGGAAGGTTTTTATGAAGGAGATGCACGAACTGTTTCGCTCCTTTGATGTCTTTATCACGCCCGGGAGACCTGCTCCCGCTGGTGAAAGAGCGCCCGGACTGAGACAGGACTTTGCCAAAATGTTTAATTGCAGTGGCTTTCCGGCGCTGGCTCTGCCGGCCGGCTTTTCCACTTCTCCTCCAGGACTTCCAGTCGGGCTGCAGATTGCAGCGAGGCCTTTTGAGGAAGAAATGATCTATCGTGTGGCCTATGCCTATGAATCTGAGAATCACTGGCATGAAAGGCGTCCCAACCTGTGAGTCCAGGTCAAACTTCCTGACCAGATTTGACCCGCTCTGTCGCGAGCCATTCGGAGTCAAGTGTATACTGGGGTTAATTATCACTAGGAGGGTAAAATGAGATTAAGACATTGTGCTTGTTTGTTAGCCGTAGGAGGTCTCTTCGCTGCTCAGGCGTTTGCCCATGTGGGCTTACAGCCCAGACGGGCCGTTTCCGGAGCGCGCCATGTGTCCTTTTCGGTTAGAGCTCCGGTTGAGAAGGACATCCCCACGGTGGAGTTGAAGATCCTCATTCCACCGGAATGGAAGGAAGCCGGAGGTCAGGTGGACAAGATCGAGCTGGATCCACTGTGGGATGTGGCCATTGAAAGGGATGAGGACAACTGGATTCAAAGCGTCACCTGGTCCGGAGCTGCGGCTCCCGATTATACCTTTATCCAGTTCAATCTGATCATGACCATGCCCGAGCTGACTGGAGGGCAGCAGATCAAAGCCTACCAGAAGTATTCCGACGGTAGTGTGGTGGCCTGGATAGAAGACCGCAGTGAGGGAAGCGTCGAGAAACCTGCTCCCGTAATTATGCTGACTGAAGGACCAGAGGGAGAGCCGAGCATGCCCTTCTACCTGGGATTGAGCGGGCTCTTTGGAGGTCTGATCGGGGCAGGTTTGGTGTTGGTCATCAATAGAAGGAACAACCACAAATCCTGAGCGAAACGACTGGGCTAAGTTCATAGATGGTGGGAGGCACCTCAGGTGTAAAGTGCCAGCACATGCTTTACAGGTTGTGCCAGGACCTCCTGTACACTTTTATTGGCTCCTCTCCCTGGTTTTGTGGAGACGTCCACCACCGGTGGTGGACGTCTCCACGCGATTCGAGTCCTCTGCGGAAGGCACGGTGCTCTTGAGCCCCAACGGGGCGACAGGAAATAGCCCAGGGGCGTGAGCTCTGGGTAGACCGAAAGCGAAGAAAATAGCCCTGTAAGGGCGGCACAGAGAGAAAATATTTCGGAGTGCCGCCCTTTTACAGGGCTCCTTGAAAAATCTGCTCGATTACCAGGGGCTTACGCCCCTGGCTATTTCCTGCCGCCCCGTTGGGGCTCCGGAGGTCTCTACTGGGAATCACAAACCTCAGTAGGCAGTGACCTAGAATGGTCTGTACGCTCGCCACTAGCGTCATCGTATTTATCGAGGCACCTAACCCGCATTATGCATAAATTTTCTGCTACAGTGTCGCAATCATCCGCGCTGACGGC
>JAPUKI010000034.1 GCA_027295745.1 Acidobacteriota bacterium | reverse complement strand
AGCAGCAAAGTAAAATTCCAGGTACGGGTTACAGTTTCGGGAGAGAATGGCGACGCGATCTCCCTTTCGGAGTCCCAGGCCCAGCAGACCATGGGCCAGCCGATTCACCCGGCTGTTCACTTCCTGCCAGCTGTATTGCTGGTCCTCGTACACCAGACCGACCTTGTCCGGGTAGCGGGCAGCTGTTTGTCGAATGATATCTCCAACCGTCATTTCTTAAAGAGTGTCGCAAAAACGCAGTGGACTCTAGCCCTGATCCAGATTGAACCAGGAACTGAGGGTCCAGGCAAGTCTCTTGATAGGGAAGCTAATGGAGTCTATAGGAGTCCATAACGTCTCCATAGGCATTACGGTGTTCTTGTCTGATCCAGTACCCGGGATTGCGGCCATAGTCGTCCATGTAATTCCCAGCCACATTGATCCCTGGGATTGCGGGTATCCAGGCCTCCTGCAGCAACTCATCCGGATCCCCATAGCGGGTGGCTATCTCTCGAATCTCGGGGTCATCAAGCGCCGTGAGTCTCCCCTTGTCGATCAAGAGTATCTTCCGGCCATCCTCAAGCTCCATCTCGACGGTGTTAAAGTAGGTGTGAACATGAAGATGAGCCAGGGGTAGACTACTCTCCCGGGCAAATTTCAGCAGCTCCTCTCTACCGGGCTCGCCCTGAGTGACACCCAACACACCGATCCCCCAGTGAATCACCCCGGAGCGCCGCGTTTCCCAAGTGGGACCCAGGGCATGTTCCATCACATTGACCGGACGCACCGCCTTGGGGTTGGTCCCAATGGCCGCTTCCCGCAGCCAACTCATCCCCGGCCCGGGATGCATGGGCCACTGGACATCCTTGTATTTGTCCAACAGGGACTGCCAAAACTCCGCATAAGCTCCTCCGCCTTCAATCTTGACCAGCTTCTGGTTCTGGAGATACACCTTGATGTGTGGAAAGACGCCCGTGTGATTGACGGTTCCAGCGATGACTCCTTCGGCATCGGGTGGTTGAGCTTTAGGCAGGAAGTTATTGGGCCACAGGCCCACGTGGCCCCGGATAGCAATACCAAAATGCTTGCGGGCACCGGCTTCCTGGTAGCCTGCCCGACTCACCGTCCAGGTGATATCCGTTCCTGCCGGATCGGTGACCCTCACTCTTTTTGCCCTCAGCATAATTTCCCAGACCTTTTGATCGATCGCTTCCTGTAACTCGTAGGGATAATCCGCCGCACCGGTTACAAATTTATCCAGGGTATTCCAGGGTATCAATTCCCATCGGTAGGGGATGTTCAAGGGAATGGCTCCTCCCCCTCCAAAGATCAAAAGCTGATAATTGCCCCTCTCCGCGATTTCCATAAGATTGCTGCGAGAAAATCCTGCTGCGCCGGACTGTCTTTGTCGCGGCTGCAAAAGGCGGCGTGCCTCTGCGGCACCATCCCTCACCGGTCCAACCGGGTCTGCGTACGTGATCACGACATCCAGATTGCCCCCGGCCTCCCGGATGGCCGTGGCCATGGCATCCCGCACTCGTGGATCAAAGCTGCTGTCCACTGAAAGGAGGACCTTTTCCCCGGATTGGATGTTGTACCCGATGTTCACGATGTTGGCCGCATCGCGTCCCTGATAATTCCCGGGACCGAGACCCAGGGAGGGCTTTCTAACCACCGTTCTGGCGATGGCCAATAACTCTTCAGCACTATAGTTCTTCTTGAGTTGTGGATAACGGGGAGCTGGATAATCACCGACAGCCTGTTGAGCCGTCACCCAAAAGGGACTCAGGAGTAGTACCCATCCGATTAAGCTAGCAACCCTGAACTGTCTTGTGCACATCGCCACTCCTTTCGGATAACAGACCCTCTGGGGGCAGTAGAATTTGCAGTTTCCCGGATCTCGGGCAGGAACCGGCCTGCCCCACAATCTTCAACGGGTGATAAGGTGCCGACGGCGCAAGCGCCGTCGGCGAAGGCCTCAACAGGAATGCACGTCCAGAGGGTAGGCCCTCTGAGGTCACGAATCTCCCTAAAAAACGATTTTCAAGGCAAATTGAATCTGCCTGGAAGTGCCGGTGGTGGTCGAAATCCGCCCGAAACTTCCCGAGGCTCGGCCCCGGCTGAAAGTGGCCAGAGCGGGTGCACCGAAGTTGGCCCGATTAAAAATGTTGAAAATTTCGGTCCGGAACTGCAGGTCGGCCCTCTCGCTCAAGGCAAAGCTCTTGTTTATAGCCAGATCAACGGTAGCGATTCCGGGGGCTTCTGCTGTGTTGCGCCCCAGGGTGCCATAAAAGCCTACTTCTTGATTCTGAAAGTTATCCGTGACAGCGCCAAACCAAGCGTTAGGATCTCCCGTATTGGGGCTGTTATCCCTGCCGGGGATCAAGTCGGGCCGAGCGGCCGAGCCTCGATCGGCGCACAACCTGCAGGTCTGGCCTCCATCCCCATTGATACCGAGGGCCTGACCAGTGGACAGTGAAATAATCCCGTTGATCTGCCAGCCTTGGATCAGCGCGGCCGCCACCCCGCTGGTTCCGGAGCCATAGCTCCGGCCCGGTCCAAAGGGCAATTCAAGGGTAAAATTGGAACTGAAGGTGTGGGCCACATGGTAGGCGGACAATCCCCGGTCAATTTTGCGATCCCGCCAGTCGGTTGCAAAAGTACTGGCGTTTGTGAAATCACCGCCGGTGGTTCGGATAGCGGATCCTTCGTCCATGAACCTTTGCCAGTTATAGGCGATCTGGTACTGAAAACCGGAACTGAAGCGTTTTCGCAGTCCCAGCTTCAGACCATGGTACCAGGAAAGACCGTCCCATCGACGATCCGTTATCCCGGCAAAAGTCGGATTGGGTCGCGTAGTACCCTCGGGCGTAGTCCCGAAGTAACGCCGGCCATCGGCCGCGGTGCAACCTGCTGGGAGCGGATCTTCGCAGAT
The DNA here is from genome assembly GCA_027295745.1 of Acidobacteriota bacterium. GTDB lineage: Bacteria > Acidobacteriota > UBA6911 > RPQK01 > JADFOI01 > JADFOI01. Next base: position 561 of record JAPUKI010000034.1, on the reverse strand, counting down.
GACTCCAGGGGGAACATTGACATCTGCGGTGCGGGACAGCTTGACCCCCCGTGACCCGGCATAGGTTGCGGTCACCGCGGTGCCGGGAAGGATCTCCTGCTGAAGGCTCAAATTCCACTGTATGATATAAGGTTGACTGGTATCGATGACCGCATTGGCAGAAGTGGAGTTGAGCACCTCAAGAGGCAGAGATCCGTCGAGATTGAACTGATTCACCAGCTCGTCTAAACGAGTGGGAAAGGGCCCGGCTATCGAACTCGGCAACGTGATTCTCAGGGCAAAGGGTCTCATGCGAAAGGGAGCGAAAGTGTAAACCCAGGGAAGCAGCTGGTCATGAAACAGGCCGAAGCCTCCACGAATCGAAGTCTTACCGCTACCCGTGGGATCCCAGGCAAATCCGATCCGAGGTGAGAAGTTCTTCAGCGACGGGTTTTCAAAGTAGGGGCCGCCTTCATCGGGCACTTCTTGTAAAGGATCCGAGATATTGGCAACCCGATCGAGCGTTTCCGTGGGGCTGTTGATGAACTCATAGCGAAGGCCCAGATTGACGGCCAGGTTGGG
>JAPUKI010000339.1 GCA_027295745.1 Acidobacteriota bacterium | reverse complement strand
GGCCAGCGCGTCGACCAAAGGCTCGATGGCCTTGACCTCCCCTACTGAGACAGCGTGAATCCACAGGGAAGGCCGCCTCGGATCAGTTGAGCTCCTGAGGGGAGGAGCACCTGTCCGTTTCAACAGAACCAAGGGACTTTTGCCGTGAAAGATGACCCGGTAAATCCAAATAGGCAGGTAGAGGAAAAGGAGGATCGTGTAGAGGATCGAGTAGAGCCAGAGCCACGTTCGAAGCATGGACTGAAAGGTCCAATCCTATACTCGCTGGATAGGTGGCTTCAACTATCCGGGGGAGGGAAAAAATTTTTGTAGTTTTCAGAAAAGATTGGTAGACTTACCGGCTCAACTGCTTGACAGAAGTGTATCTGCCAAGCTAAGTTGTGAGGCTCGTTATCTTAGTCTGGTTTCTTTTTACAAGATGATGCCTCGGCATCATCTTTTTCTTTAGGGAGAGTAGAGGATTGCCAACATTCAATCAGTTAGTTCGCAAAGGGCGCAAGAAGATCAAGGTCAAGACCAAGAGCCCAGCACTACAGGGCTGTCCACAGAGGAGAGGCGTCTGTGTTCGCGTTTACACGCAGACCCCCAAGAAGCCAAACTCCGCACTGCGGAAGGTGGCTCGTGTGCGATTAACCAATGGGATTGAAGTCACCACCTACATCCCAGGTGTCGGACACAATCTCCAGGAGCACTCGATTGTGCTCATAAGGGGTGGCCGCGTGAAAGACCTTCCAGGCGTTCGCTACCATGTCATCCGGGGTACTTTGGATGCCTTGGGAGTGGAGGGTCGCCACAACGCTCGCTCCAAGTACGGGACGAAAAGGCCCAAGGCGTAAGGAACGAACTGGTTTGTGAAAAGCTGCATGGATTCTGTTCTCTGCAGCTTTTTTGTATGTGGAGGAGGCCGGTGCACTAAATGCCAAGACGGAAAGGAGTTCCAAAAAGAAAGGTTCAACCTGATCCTGTGTATAACAGCGAGTTAGCCACCCGCTTTGTCAACAAGATTATGGAGCGGGGAAAGAAGAACGTGGCTGAGAGCATTTTTTATGATGCGATGAAGTTGATTGAAAAGGAAACAGAGGAAGACCCCATGAAGGTTCTCAAAAAAGCGCTCGATAACGTGAAGCCCATTTTGGAAACCAAGTCGCGCCGTGTCGGTGGGTCAACCTACCAGGTGCCCATTGAAGTGAATCCACACCGCAGAAATTCGTTGGGCATTCGCTGGATTGTCAGATATGCCCGCGACCGGGGAGAAAAAATAATGGCTGAAAGGCTGGCCAAGGAGGTGTTGGAAGCCTCCAACAGTCGCGGCGGTGCCGTAAGGAAAAGAGAGGACATCCGTCGTATGGCAGAAGCCAACAAGGCTTTTGCCCACTATCGGTGGTGAGGAAAATCAGCTGAAAACAAATTTGAGGCCGAAAGAGAAGACTGTGGCAAGGGAAACTTCACTGGAGAAAACTCGGAACATCGGAATCATGGCGCATATTGATGCCGGTAAGACCACGACTACCGAGCGTATCCTGTACTACACGGGCATCACCTACAAACTGGGTGAGGTGCACGAAGGAACCGCCACCATGGATTGGATGGTTCAGGAGCAGGAGCGTGGAATTACCATTACATCGGCAGCCACCACCTGTGTCTGGAAGGAAATCCGCATTAATCTCATTGACACTCCCGGGCACGTGGACTTCACTGCTGAAGTCGAGCGCTCCTTAAGAGTTCTGGACGGCGCGGTAGCTATTTTTGATGCCGTTGCCGGTGTGGAGCCTCAGTCGGAAACAGTCTGGCGTCAGGCCGACAGGTATGGTGTTCCACGGATTGCTTTCATGAACAAGATGGACCGTCCCGGAGCGGATTTCTTTGCCTCTATGGAATCCATGAAAAAACGCCTGGCTGCCAAGCCCGTCCCGATTCAGATTCCGCTCTTCAGAGAAGAGGAATTTGAGGGCGTGATCGATCTGATCAGCATGAAGGCCTTTGTCTATCAGATGGAGACATTGGGTGCGGAGTTCACGGAAATCGAAATCCCTGGCGACTCTCTGGAGCAGGCCAAGGAGTGGCGCGAGAAGATGGTGGAAATGATTGCGGAGGTCGATGATGTACTTCTGGAGAAATATCTGTCAGGAGAAGTCATTGAGGCTGAGGAGTTGCAAGCTGGCCTTCGTAAAGGCACATGTGCCCTCCAATTTACTCCCTGTTTGTGTGGGGCTGCCTTTAAGAATAAAGGTGTTCAGCCGCTCCTTGACGCTATCGTCACCTGTCTGCCCTCTCCACTGGATGTTCCGCCCGTCCTTGGCCTTGCTCCCGGAACGCAAGATTCCGTTGAACGCAAGGCTTCCGATGATGCGCCCTTTTCGGCTCTCATTTTTAAGATCCTTACCGATCCGTTTGTGGGGCAGTTGGCCTTCCTGCGAGTGTACTCGGGATTGCTGCAGTCAGGTTCCTCCGTTTACAATTCGACGCAGGACCGTAATGAACGAATAGGACGACTTCTCAAGATGCATGCCGACAAGCGAGAGGAAATCAAGGAGGTTTTCTCGGGTGATATCGCGGCAGCAGTGGGGATGCGAGATGTGAAAACCGGGGACACCATTTGTGACAAAAAGCATCCTGTCATCCTTGAATCCATGGACTTTCCGGCGCCCGTTATCTCTGTCGCCATCGAGCCGAAGACCAGAGAAGATCAGGAAAAACTGGGATTTTCTATGGGGAAACTGATGCAGGAGGACCCGACTTTTAAAGTTCACGTGGAGCCTGATACGGGTCAAACCATCATTTCCGGCATGGGTGAGCTGCATTTGGAAATCATTGTCGATCGCTTGCTGCGCGAGTTCGGAGTGGGTGCCAATGTGGGCAAACCGCAGGTGGCTTACAAGGAAACCATTACCGTCCCAGCTCAAGGCGAGGGGAAGTATATTCGCCAAAGTGGTGGTCGCGGCCAGTACGGCCATGTCAAGCTCAAGATTGAACCGACTGAACCCGGCGCTGGGTGTGTCTTTGAAAACAAAATTGTGGGTGGCGCCATTCCGCGAGAGTTTATCTCCAACGTTGAGAGTGGAGTTCGGGAAGCCATGGAAAGCGGGATCGTAGCTGGATATGAGATGGAAGACGTTAAGGTCAGTCTCTATGATGGATCCTTTCACGAGGTGGACTCCTCTGAGCTCGCTTTTAAGATCTCCGGATCGATGGCTTTCAAAGAGGCGGCCAAAAAGGCCAAACCCGTGATGCTGGAACCCGTCATGCGAGTTGTGGTAGTGGTGCCCCAGGAGTACATGGGAGATGTGGTGGGAGATCTCAATGGTCGTCGGGGGCGAATCAGTCATATGGAGGCGCGGGGCAATAGCCAGGTGATCGCTGCCGTTGTGCCTCTTGCGGAAATGTTTGGTTATGCGACAGCAGTGCGCTCCTTGAGCCAGGGGCGGGCAAACTACAGCATGCACTTCGATTGCTATCGGCAGTTGCCCCGCCAGCTCGCAGATGAGATTGTAGCCCGCAGTCAGGGTAAGTTAGTGGGTAAACCTGGATAGGAGCCTTTAAAGGGAAGTTCAACGTGAGTATTCTGGGAGGCTAAGTTATGGCAAAACAGAAATTCGAGCGAACGAAGCCCCATATCAACGTCGGGACGATCGGGCATGTGGATCACGGGAAGACAACGCTGACGGCGGCCATCACCAAGATATTGGCCAAGGATAACTCGGCGATAGATTTGCGGACGTTTGATTCCATCGACAATGCCCCGGAGGAGAGGGAGCGAGGGATCACGATAGCAACGGC
>JAPUKI010000338.1 GCA_027295745.1 Acidobacteriota bacterium | reverse complement strand
AAAATCTCCTTCTGGATTCTGGATTCTCTCTCCTGCCTCCTATTCCACTATCTCGGCAATGGTTCCGGCTCCCACCGTGTGCCCGCCCTCACGGATGGCAAAGCGCAGCCCTTTCTCCATGGCGATGGGCATGATCAGCTTCACCTCCACCGCAACGTTGTCTCCCGGCATGACCATCTCGGTCCCGCTGGGCAGCTCCACTGAGCCCGTCACATCCGTGGTTCGAAAATAAAACTGGGGCCGATACCCCGTGAAAAATGGCGTGTGTCGTCCCCCTTCTTCTTTCGTCAAAATATAGGCTTCCCCTTTGAAGTGCTTATGGGGGGTGATGCTTCCCGGCGCCGCCACCACCTGGCCCCGTTCCACGTCATCCTTGTCCGTCCCTCGCAGCAGCAGTCCCACGTTGTCTCCCGCCTGTCCCTCGTCCAGCATCTTCTTGAACATCTCCACTCCCGTGACCACTCGCTTGAAGGTGTCCCGGATTCCCACGATCTCCATCTCCTCTCCCACCTTCACCTGCCCCCGATCCACTCGTCCCGTCACCACCGTCCCTCGTCCGCTGATGGTGAATATATCCTCTATCGGCATCAAAAACGGCTTGTCTATTTCCCGCTCCGGTATCGGTATATACTCATCCACCTGTGCCAACAACTCCAGCACCTGCTTCTCCGCCTCCTCCTCCCCTTCCAGCGCCTTTAGTGCACTGCCACGCACGATCGGGATATCATCTCCCGGAAACTCGTACTTGGAGAGCAGCTCCCTCACTTCCAGTTCCACCAGATCCAAGAGCTCCGGATCATCCACCATGTCCACCTTGTTTAAAAACACCACGATATAGGGCACTCCCACCTGACGCGCCAGCAAGATGTGCTCCCGCGTCTGCGGCATCGGTCCATCCGCTGCCGACACCACCAGAATCGCCCCATCCATCTGGGCCGCTCCCGTGATCATGTTCTTCACATAGTCCGCGTGTCCCGGGCAGTCCACGTGCGCATAGTGCCGATTCTTCGTCTCGTACTCCACATGCGCCGTTGCTATCGTGATCCCTCGCTCCCTCTCCTCCGGGGCATTGTCGATGGAATCAAACGTCCGCACCTCTATCGCCGAGTTCTCCTTGGCCAATATCTTGGTGATGGCCGCCGTCAGCGTTGTCTTCCCGTGATCCACATGCCCGATCGTCCCGACGTTGATATGGGGCTTCGTTCGCTCAAATTTCTGTTTTGCCATTAGCTTCTCCTCTTCCCTTTAGGTCTAAAAAGCGGTGTCAGCACATAGCCCACGACCAGGATTGAACTGGTGACCCCCTCCTTACCAAGGAAGTGCTCTACCACTGCGCTACGTGGGCACGTTGTTTGTTAATGGTTCGCGGGCAGCGTTATCGTCCTATTTCCTTCGAATCCAAAACAACCATTCACATGACTGGAGCGGGAGACGGGACTCGAACCCGCGACCAATAGCTTGGAAGGCTATGACTCTACCACTGAGTTACTCCCGCTCGCCGACCCAAAACGCTCATTATCTCTATTTTTTAAAGGCCGTGCAACCCTAGAAACTCTGTGGAGGGGGCAGGATTCGAACCTGCGTAGACCCGAAGGTCGACGGGTTTACAGCCCGTTGCCATTGGCCGCTCGACCACCCCTCCAAAACGCTATGCGAACGCGCTTCTTCCTCTCTTTATGGCCCCACCCGTTGGGCCACTCGCTTCGATCGTTCAGCTGGCGAAGGGAATCGAACCCCCAACCTACTAATTACAAATCAGTTGCTCTACCGTTGAGCTACGCCAGCATATAGGAGAGAGTTAAGTTAGCACAGGGTGGCCCCCCTTTTCAACGCCAGGAGAGTTTGGGGGCAATCCAGGTCTTGAAAGGCCAAAACGCGAGCGGATATCCGAAAGCGAAAGAGAAGTCGATAAAAATCAAGGTCCGCAATCCGGCGGGTCTTTCGGATTCTTCGACGCTGCTGAAACACTCTACCCAGGTGATAAAAACCATCGCCATAGGCCCGCCCCAGCGTCTGCACGAGTGCCCAAAGAGAGGTCTGCTGTCGAAAGTTGCCAGCAGCTCCCCGTCCCAGCAGGGCGGCCAGGAGATTCCACACCCATCGATAGAAAGTAAATACCGGGCTCATCATCAATAAGGGCAGCGGAAAGTTCTTCACTGCCAACCAGAAACGATTCCGTTCCACCCAGTAGATTTTCTGAAGCGAGAAGCGACCGCTGGTGGATGAATGCCGATGGTAGAGAACCGCATCGGGAACATACAGACATTTCCAGCCCATCCAACGACCTCGGATCCCCAGGTCGGCGTCGTCACCGTAGGCAAAAAAGCTCTCGTCAAACTCCCCAACCTCCTCCAGCATGCGTTTGCGATACACGGCCCCACAGCCGTCGGGAAACAGAGTTTCCTCCAGGCGCTGGTATTGGCCCGCGTCCCGTTCTCCCGTTCCACGGCCACGATTCTGGCCGTCGAGATAGATCAGATGTCCAGCTTTGTCGATGATATTGGTTTCAAAGAAAAGCAGCTTCGAAGCCCACATGCCTATCTCTTCTCCAGAAGCCCGGATGGCCTTTACAAGCTTCTCCATCCACTCCTTATTCGCAACCGCATCGTTGTTGATAAGAGCAATGAACTCTCCCCTGGCTTCTCGGATGGCGACATTGCTGCCGCCCGCAAAACCGTAATTTCGATCCAGTGGAAAGAGTCTGATGCGCTCATCGGGAAAGGAATGGACAACGGCCAGGCTGTTATCCCAGGATCCATTGTCGACAACCAGAATCTCCAGAAAAGAGTAGGTCTGCTTCAGCAAAGACACCAGGCACTGCCGAAGAAGCTCCCCCCGGTTGTAGTTGACAACAATAACTGAAACAAGAGGATTCATAAATCCAGGTATTCAGGTTCCAGGTTCCAGAGACGTATAGCTAAAATTCTTTCCGACTCGTATTCGCGGCCCTCAGGCCGCTCCCACATTCTCCAGGCTGCCCCTTGAAACCTGAAACTTGAAACCTGGAACTTGCCCCCCCTCACGGTCGCCCCACAGCAAAATAGACGAACCCCAGCTCCTGCATCTCTCGGCGACTGTATTGATTTCTCCCATCGAAGATCACGGGATCCTTCAGCAATCCCTTCATCTTCTTAAAATCGGGATTCCGAAACTCGTTCCATTCCGTCACCAGGATCAAGGCGTCTGCATCTCTCAGAGCTTCATAATTGTTTTTGGCATAACGGATTTTCTTACCAAAGATTTTGCGAGCCTCCCTCATGGCTTCCGGATCATAGACCTGAATCCTGGCTCCCAACGCCAGCAACTGCTCAATCACGACCCGCGAAGGGGCCTCTCGCATGTCATCCGTCTGGGGCTTAAAGGCCAGTCCCCAAATGGCAAATGTCTTTCCCTTGACCGGACTGTTGGCACCATACTGTTTCTCGATGTCCGAGAGGGAAAGTGAATGGAGTTGCTGGTGCGATGTTGCAGCCTCGGGGGAGTAAAACCTCAGGATCTTGTTGATAATGATGTGCTTCTGAAGTTCGTTGACTTCATCCACCGCCTGGATCAGCGTTAAGGGGTAATTTTTCTCACGGCCCATATGGATCAAGGCCTTGACATCTTTTGGAAAACAGGATCCGCCATAACCCAATCCGGGAAAAAGAAAAGAAGCGCCAATTCGTCGGTCCCGGGCGATCGCATGTCGCACTTTATCGACATCCGCCCCCGTGTGCTCGCACAGGTTTGCGATCTCATTCATAAAGGAGATGCGACTGGCCAGCATGGCATTGGCTGCGTATTTCGTCATTTCAGCACTGCGAGTATCCATCACCAGGATGGGTGCGCCGGTTCGAGTAAAGGGCGCGTATAAATCCTTCATGATGGCAGCCACTCGGGGCTCGCTGACACCGATCACGACCCGGTCAGGCTTCATGAAATCCTCAACAGCAGCACCCGCCTTCAAGAATTCGGGATTCGCCACCACATCAAACTGGAACGCTGTCAGAGATGAGATCTCCTGGGATATCTGATCGGCTGTGCCCACCGGAACGGTGCTCTTGGTGACGATGATCTTATAATCGTCCATGGCCTTGGCGATAGCCCGTGCCGCTTCCATAACGTAGCTCAAGTCAGAGGAACCATCTTCACCTGAAGGAGTCCCGACAGCGATGGCAACGATCAGTGAGTTTTTCACCGCCCAGGGGAGATCGGTGGTAAAACGAAGCCGCTCTTCTTGCTCGTTTCGCCGGATGAGCTCCTGAAGGCCCGGCTCAAAGATGGGAATCTTTCCTTTTTGCAGCTGGGCAATCTTCTTCTCGTCCACATCCATACAGATCACATCATTGCCGGTTTCAGCGAAACAAGTTCCCGCCACCAGGCCGACATAACCGGTTCCAATCACACAGATCTTCATGGGTCAAAAGAGTTTCTTCAATCTAGGGTGACGTACACCGTCACGGTGGCGCCGCGGCCCAGGGCCGCCTCTAAGAGGGCAAAAGGCTGGGCCAGGATGACTAGAGCGAGATAGGCGCTCTCCTTGATGGAAAGACTCAAGGAATGCAACTTTCCCTTCTTTTTCAAGAGCTTGACACGCTGGGACATGGTGTCCAGAGCAGGAAACAGGCTTGAGACCAAAGCGGCCCCATTGTCGCGGAGTGAGAAATGACGCACTCGTTGGATTCGATAACCGGCCCTCCCCAGCAAGTGCAAAACCGAGAAGGTACTGTAATTGTAAACATGTCTCGGACAATCCAAGCCGTACCAGCGAGAGCCCAGGATCCTGGCCTGCAGGCTTTGGACATTGGGCACCTGGATGATCACTTGACCCGGTTTGCGAAGCAGCTTTTGAATATTTTTGAGATATCGAAACGGATCTGTCATGTGCTCAAGAGAGTGGAACAGAGTTAGGATATCAAATTTTTCACCCCGGGCGATCAGGTCCTGTTCGTTCCCCTCGAGAATTCGTCCAGGCGCGACCCTCTGCGCGATCCTGACGGCCTCTTCGGACTGCTCGAGACCAAAAGCATCAAATCCCGCTTGAAGAGCCAGCTTGAGGAAGGTCCCACTAGCGCAGCCTATATCAAGCAGCCGGCCCTGCCTGTCAGGGAAAAGTGAGAGCACAAATCCCAATTGATCGTGCCGCACCACCCATTCTCGATAGGTTCTCTCCAGCCATGAGAGCTTTCCCGCTTCCTGCCACCAATACCCGGAAGGGTAGAATTCCGGGAGACGATCCCGGATCTTGTCCTCCTCTTGGAAGAGCAGATCGCAACTGCTGCAGTGATAGAGCCAGAACTGATCGGTGGAGACTTCAAAGAAGCGATCTGTCATCCGATAACGAGCCTGGGCGTTGGGATTCTCACAAATGGGACAGCGCATACTGGATTCGAAGTCAAAATTCGAATCCAGTATGTAGAATTCAGAAGCCAGAATCCAGAAGGGGGGAGAAACTTGTTCCCTTTTCATTTGCACACAAAACACCAATATCGATATTCTGTCAGTGAGACATGGAGGGCGTACAAACTGTGCTTCCAGCTTCTGACTCCTGCCCTCTGGATTCTGGATTCTGGACTTTGGATTCTGCCTTATGAAAGCTCTCATTACTGGCGGCGCCGGCTTCATCGGCTCTCATTTATCCGAATATCTGCTTGAGCAGGGCCATCAGGTGTTTGCAGTGGATGACCTTTCGACGGGCAACATTGAAAATATCCTTCAACTGAAAACCCATCCCCATTTTCACTACACCATTGACACCATCATGAATGTGCCTGTGACGGCGGAACTGGTTGACCGCTGCGATGTGGTCTTTCACCTGGCGGCAGCGGTTGGAGTGAAGCTCATTGTGGAAAGCCCGGTCCGCACCATTGAGACCAACATCAAAGGCACTGAAATCATCCTGGAATTAGCCAACAAGAAGAAGAAAAAGGTACTCATCACCTCCACCTCGGAAGTGTATGGGAAAGGAAAGCAGCTCCCCTTTTCTGAAGCAGACGATTTGGTACTCGGTCCCACCCATAAAGGAAGATGGAGTTACGCCTGCAGCAAGGCCATCGATGAATTTCTGGCCCTGGCCTACTGGCACGAAAAAAGACTGCCCGTGGTCGTGACACGCCTTTTCAACACCGTAGGACCTCGTCAGATAGGGCGTTACGGCATGGTCCTGCCCACATTTGTCAAGCAAGCGCTTTCGGGAGTGGAAATGACCGTTTTCGGAGACGGCAGCCAGGCCCGCTGCTTCGCGCACGTCTCGGATGTGGTGGAGGCTCTTTACAGGCTTTCAGAAAAGGAGGAGGCGGTGGGCCAAGTTTTCAACATCGGCTCAAAAGAAGAGTGTACGATTCTGAATCTGGCCGAGAAAGTGAAATCCATGACTGCCAGTCAGTCTAAAATCGTCTTTGTCCCCTACGACAAAGCCTATGAGGAGGGCTTTGAAGATATGCCTCGCCGCGTCCCAGATATCTCCCGCCTTCAGTCACTGATTGAATACGGGCCGGCCAAAAACCTTGAACAGATTATCCAAAGCGTGATCGATTACCAGAGAGCTCTACTGGAAGCCCCAACAGACACCTAAAGTTAGCCACTCACATTCATCCCGGATCCCGAAGTTGTAGCGGCGGACTTTGTAGAGGCGGGTTAGGGGTGCCAGGAAATAGCCAGACATGTCCGGAGCCCCAACGGGGCGCCAGGAAATAGCCAGGGGCGTGAGCCCCTGGAAAAGGATGTTTGAGCTCATGAGCCCTGTAAGGGCGTCACTCCGAAATCTTTTCCATTCTAAGAAGGGACGCTACAAAGTTTTTATCGGGATATAAGATCACTCACTGGGATGGAATGGTGGAAATGGACTCACCCGCCAGATCTCCGAACAGGGCAAAGCTTAAGATCTCCTCCCCAGAACGCACGCGGAAATAACCACCCATCTGGCCCGCGGTCGCGGGGATGAGTTCGAGCAGAAGTTTTGCTTTCCTTCCACCCACAGCCAGCGTGAAGCTGCTCTCACCAACCTGGGTGCCCACTTGATCGAAGGCCTCCACTGTCACCTCCACCGGGTTCTGTTGGGGGTTCAGTACAGCCACTCCGGTCAGAAAACCCAGATCTTGAGCGATGTGTGCATAAAAGGCATCGGTATCGCCAGCCAGAAAAAGGGGGAGAGAAGCGGACAACCTCCCATCGGAGCTTCTCAATCGGACCGAGCCATTCACACTGGCAACCTCGAGGGAGGAATCGAGAAGATTGTCCTGTAAATCTAGACGAAGAGACCCCACAATCTGCTCGTCGCCGGGGAGTCCAAATAAGGAAGAGATACTGAGAATGCTTTGCTCTTGTGGTCCCAGAAAGATCTGTACGGGACTCAAGCGCACATTTCCCTCGTCATCCAGGGCGCTCAGCAGCAGGGTTGCCGATTGTGAGGAATCTGTGTTGATCAAGTTCAGCTCGGTGTCAAATCCTCCTCCCACAGCAAAATGGGGGATCAGGTAGGACCGCTTACGAAGTGGTGTGGGCTGGGCACTGAGAAGGTTCAGGCTCTGCTCGGTTCCGAAGGTTTCAAAGGCAACCACGCCCTCGCCCCCGGCAAACCCCTCGACATACCCTCCCGAGAACATCGCCAGTTCAACTTCCAAAAGTGTGGCTAAATCCTGGACCACGGTCCCCTGAGGCGGCAGGGCCACTGTCCTGGACACAATGACTTTTCCAGAAAGGTCGTAAAGCGTGAGTTGGACCTCAAGATCCGAATCGACAGAGGGATTGAAAAGGTGGACAGTGGTAAAAGGCAACTCCCCTTCCCGAGAAATGCTGGGAAGAACAAATGCCTTCAAGGGTGTCTGTCGGGCGGTGCCGCCACCCAGCAGAGTGCTTTCCTGATTGCCAATGAGAAACAAGGTGCCAACCGCGGCACTGTGGCTCTGAAAAGATATCCTTGCCAAACCCGCTGGCAGAATGTCAACACCGAAAATATCCTCCACCAATGCCCAGGTTTGCCCTCTGGGCGGAACCAGGAGTGTGGCCGGGTTGAGGATATCTGCCCCACTTATGAGCTCGCCGCTGGGGTCCAGAGCCCTCAGCTCAACTTTCACCTCAAAGTCAGCCGTGTTGGTAAAAGCTATTCCCATATATTGCTCCGGCGCCACCACGGTGGGGAAAAATCCCTCGAAACTGCCGCTGCTCCGGACACCCTCCGTCTGTGCAGTCAAGAAGGGACTGGCGCAAACGAGGAGTAAGCAAAACACGACCACTGCTGACTTCAAACCGTTACTAATGTTCAATATAACGTTATCTCCCAAGGCTCTATTATAGCTCTTAGAGTCAAAAAGTGCGACGAGGGGTGAGAACCCGCCCCCATGCAAGTGATGGGCGACTGCGAAATTCTGGCCAAGAGCACATGAGTCGACTATCCTCACACCTAATGAGTGAGCTGACCGTCATCATTCCCACCTGGAATCAATGCCAACTCCTGGAGCATTGCCTGCACTCTCTTGGCAAGCAAACAGTTTCATGTCAAATCCTGGTCGTTGACAATGGGTCCATCGATTCGACCCAGACAGTGATTGAGGCACATCAGACCATCTTCCCGGGGATGCTGGA
>JAPUKI010000337.1 GCA_027295745.1 Acidobacteriota bacterium | reverse complement strand
TTCCGCACGCTGATCGAGAATTTTGGGGACTTAGCCTTGAAAATGCAAGGATAGCTCCCCGGCCAGTTTTCATTTGTAAAGGATGTTCAATCGAGCTGCAGCCGCTCGCAGATTCCTGTCGGTCGTCCACAGTAGCGCTTTCGTCAACAGAGCAGATGCCAGTAGATGAACGTCAACCAGGCCAATTCCGACACCGATCAGTTTTTGGTGCTCGATGAACTCCAGGATCTCATCGATCTCGGCCATGATCGTACCCGGTAGCGTTTTAAGTAAAGAAATGATTTCCTTGCGGTTCTTGAGACCTCCACAAGCCAATTCACCAATGATAAAAGGATGGCACAGGACCTGTCCATCCACCAGAAGTTCCTGCAGGTGATGGTCACCTTTCCGGAAGTGGGAAACCCATATCGACGTGTCCACCAGGATCATGGTTACTGGCGGGGTAGCCTTCTCCTGCGAACGGGGTGAAGCGACCGCTCGGTCCCTGCCAGTTCAGCAAGTCTCTTGGCACTCTCTCGGGCAATAAGAGCTTCCAGACCCGCATGAAGTAACGCAGTCTTTTGTTTAATACCCGAAAGCCCCGAGGCTTTCTTGATCAGCTCTTCGTCCAGATTCAATGTCGTTCTCATATGTATAAGTATGCATACATTGTGCACTACGGTCAAGGAAATGAAGAAACTTCGCCATTACCTTCCCTTGCCAATTCACGACCGCAGGACCACAGGAACGAGCTATATACCAAGGGGATTCGACCCCTAAAACAGCTCCGGCCGGAAGATTGGGGAGGCCGGAAGATTGGGCAAGGCCGGAAGATTGGGGACAGTGTTTTCAAGGCCGGAAGATTGGGGAGAAGCCGGAAGATTGGGGACGAAGCCGGAAGATTGGGGACGAAGCCGGAAGATTGGGGACAGTGTTTGCAATTGGAAGATTGGGGACAGTGTTTTCAAATTGGAAGATTGGGGACAGTGTTTTCAGACCAAGGGAAGATTGGAGACAGTTTTTTCACAATTAGTCGTCTTTTTCTTTCGCAGTTTTTGGCTGAGAAGCGTTAATAGTGATAAGAGCTTGAAGAGCTTGTGGGAAACCGGAGGGTCCAATGATGCGTCTTCCTAGGCTTAAAATGAACAGCGCCTCAGCCTGGTATCACTGTTATGCTCGGGTGAACGGCCCCTTGGGCGATTTCCCTTTGGATTCTCCGGCATCCCATCGGAAGCTGCTGGAGATCATCCGTTACTATGTTCTCGGTTACAGTTGCCAATCTGCTGGGTTTTCCATCATGGGCAACCACTACCATCTGGTGATCCATTTTGAGACCTTTCGCTGCCTGAGCCAAGAGGAACTGGAAGGAAGAGCTCGGTATTTTTACCCCAAACCGGAGCAAACGGCCCATTGGACCCTGCGTCGCTGGAAACGATTTAACCGGCGCCTGTTCGATGTCTCTGAGCTAATGCGCAATATCCAAATGGTCTATGCAAAATGGCATAACCGGCGGTTTCATCGTCGGGGATCGTTCTGGGAAGGTCGATTTAAATCGACCCTGTTGATTGATCTGGATGCGATCCAGGAGTGCCTGCTCTATGTGGAGTTAAATCCTGTACGAGCAGCTCTGGTGAAACGGCCGGAACTATGGAGCCGATCATCAGCTTACCTTCGGGATCTGAAGAAGGACGACTGGCTGCTTGCCTTAAAGGAGATTTTTCCTGAAGTGCCATCCAGGCAAGTGTACCAACACTACCGAGCCCGGCTGTTGTATCGAGGCGCAGTGTCTGAGGAACGGGGGAGGAAAGCGATTCCGGAGCAAATTCTTCGTGAAGAGGAAAGCCAAGGCTTCTGCCGGAAAGGGCTGTATCGAAAACGGCTGCGGTACTTTACAGACGGCCTCGTGGTGGGTGGCGAGGAGGGTATTCGGGACTGGATCACTCAGCTCAGGCGCCAGGGCAGGTATCTACGGCGACGCCACCCCATTTTCCACGGAGGCATCACCAGCCTCCGGGAACAGCGCTCCCTGACGCACTGTGTCAGCACCTGAGGTGGGCCTTGCCACCCGAAAGTTCTCGTTAAGACACTGGAGTTGAACTCGGTAGCCCCCCCAACATAAGCCGTTATAGATCAAGCCCTGACATCCATACATAGCCGTATTCCGGCACAACCTATTTGCCGACTTTTTTCTGTTGATGTGTGAATAGACTTGTGACTTTATTTTCCTCAGGCGAAAAAACTTCCACACACAGGTGAAAAAACTTCGGCGAAAAAACTTCCGTCCCCTATTTTCTCCCTCCGTCCCCTATTTTCTCCCTCGTGGTCAAAAACTTCCGTCCCCTATTTTCGGTGTTCGCACTCAGAGGAGGTGCTTCGCTCCATGAAGGCCCGAGAGGTGATACCTGACTCACGTCCCGTTCCCAGGGTGGTTTCCTGGCGTGGGCCGCGGGCGTGTGGTTCCAGCGGCCGCTGCCCGGCTCACCATTTGCGGAAGGGATCGGAATAGCGGAGGTAGTTTTTCCACAGGCTGCGTTGGCCATGAGATCTGGATTTCGGCTGTTGAGCTTCAAAAAAGTAGTTGAGTGCCGCAGCAATCAAGGGAACGGTGTCACTCCTTTTCGACTCCTTTTCCAGACGTTCGATTAATTGGTGCTCTTCGATAAAATGGGTATGCAGGTCACCCTTTACGAAGGCCGGATGGGAGAGAAGGACTTCGAAAAAAGGGAGTGTGGTTGGCACGCCACCGATCTTGTATTCACCCAGAGCCCTTCGCATTCGACCAATGGCTTGCTCGCGATCTTCACCCCAGGCGATGACTTTCGAGATGAGTGGGTCGTATTCCACCGGGATGGCGGATCCGGCACAAACACCGCTGTCAGTGCGGATGCCGGGCCCAGAGGGCTCAAAATAGGTCGTGATTGTGCCGGGAGAAGGGAAGAACGATTTCTGGGGATCTTCGGCGTAGATGCGACACTCGATGGCCGCACCTCGGGTCTGGATATCCTCCTGTCTGTAGACTAGCTTTGAGCCGGCGGCAATCAGAATTTGTTCGCGTACCAGATCAATGCCCGTCACCAGTTCAGTGACAGGGTGTTCCACTTGAAGGCGAGTGTTCATCTCCAGAAAGTAAAACTTGTACTCTCCAGCTGTTGTTTCAGCTTCGACCAGAAACTCTACCGTGCCGGCATTGTGATAATGGGCAGTCTTGGCCACGGCCACTGCCGCTTCTCCGAGTTTTTCACGGAAATGGTGGTCTACCAGAGGCGAAGGGCTTTCCTCCACGAGTTTCTGGTGACGGCGCTGGATAGAGCACTCCCTTTCACCCAGGTGAATCAAATTCCCCTCGAGATCCCCCAGCACCTGAAGCTCAATGTGACGGGGTTGAACTAAATTCTTCTCGATTAGGAGAGTGGGGTCACCAAAGGATGCCAGGGCCTCGCCGCGGGCAATTTCGTAAAGGGAGCTGAGTTCCTCCTGGCTCCCCACCAGCCGCAAGCCTTTACCCCCTCCTCCGGCACTGGCCTTGAGCATGACGGGGTATCCTATTGCAGAAGCCATCGTCAACGCATCTTCCCTTGATTGCAGGGGTCTTGGGCTACCGGGAAGAATGGGAACACCTGCCTTCTGGACGGCTGCCCGGCTGGCGATTTTGTCTCCCATCAGCTTCATGGAGGCTGCCGAGGGGCCAATAAATACCAAACTGGAGTCCTCACAGGCTTGGGCAAACTTGTCACTCTCTGACAGAAAACCGTAGCCGGGGTGAATGGCCTCTGCCCCTGACCTGCGGGCAGCGGCGATGATCTTTTCCATCACCAGATAGCTTTCCAGAGATGAGGAAGGGCCGATGGCATGAGCCTCATCCGATAGCTTGACATGCAGGGCATCTCGGTCGATCTCTGAAAAAACGACAACCGGGGAAATGCCGAGATCCCTACAGGCCCGAATGATTCGGACTGCAATCTCCCCCCGATTGGCAATCAGGATCTTCTTAAACATACGCTTGACTATTGTCAGCTGACAGCTGTCAGCTGTCAGCTGCTTTCAGAGCGGTATATTCCCATGCTTTCTAGGCGGGTTGGTATCGCGTTTGTTGGAGGTCATCTCCAGGGCACGAATCAGCTTTGATCGTGTCTGGCGAGGCTCAATCACCTCATCCACATAGCCTCGCTCTGCGGCCACATATGGATTGGCGAAGGTCTCTCGAAACTCTTCGATTTTTTTCTTTTTGAATTTCTCCGGATCAGCGCTCTCTGCAATTTCTCTGCGGTACAGGATTTCTACAGCCCCTTGTGGGCCCATCACTGCGATTTCCGCGGTGGGATAGGCATAATTCATGTCTGTTCGCAGGTGTTTGGAAGCCATCACACAGTAGGCTCCTCCATAAGCCTTGCGTGTGATGACGGTGATCTTTGGGACCGTTGCCTCAGCAAAAGCATAGAGGAGTTTGGCTCCAGCTTTGATGATTCCGCCATGTTCCTGTGTGACTCCCGGCAAAAAACCGGGCACGTCTTCAAAGATCAGAAGGGGAATGTTAAAGGCGTCACAGAAGCGAACGAAGCGGGCGGCTTTCACGGAAGAGTTAATGTCCAGGGTTCCGGCCAAAAAGGCCGGCTGATTGGCGACGATTCCCACTGGGAATCCATTCAACCGGGCAAATCCGACCACGATGTTTTTGGCAAACTGAGGATGCACCTCAAAGAATTGATGCTCGTCCACGACCGTGACGATGAGTTCCTTCATGTCGTAAGGTTGATTGGGGTCGGTCGGGACGAACTTGTCCAACTGTGAATCGACTCGGTTGGGATCATCCACAGGCTCGTGATAAGGGGGGTCTTCCATGTTGTTAGAGGGAAGAAAGGAGAGCAACTCACGAATCTGGGCGAGGCATTCCTCCTCACTATGGGTGGCAAAGTGAGCAACGCCACTGATGGAGGAGTGGATGGTGGCTCCTCCCAGTTCGGATTTGGTCACTTCCTCCTGTGTGACAGCCTTGATGACGTCGGGGCCTGTAATAAACATATAACTGGTCTGGTGCACCATAAAGGTGAAATCAGTGATAGCGGGCGAATAGACAGCTCCACCGGCACAGGGGCCCATGATGGCAGAAATTTGTGGAATGACACCGCTGGCCAGGGTGTTACGCAGGAAAATATCAGCATACCCGGCCAGGCTAACAACCCCTTCCTGAATACGCGCACCGCCGCTGTCATTGAAACCAATGACAGGGGCACCCATCTTCATGGCCAAGTCCAGGATCTTGCAGATTTTGGCGGCATACGCCTCAGAAAGACTTCCCCCAAAAACCGTGAAGTCCTGAGCGAAAAGATACACCAAGCGGCCATCAACTTTGCCGTAGCCGGTAACCACGCCGTCCCCCGGGATCTTTCTCTTCTCCATTCCCAGGTTGGTGCATCGATGCACGACGAACTTGTCCGTTTCCTCAAAAGTACTTTGGTCCAGGAGTAAATGGATTCGTTCTCGAGCGGTCAGCTTACCCGCTTTGTGTTGACGCTCAATTCGCTCTTTACCGCCACCTTGTTCCGCCTCCCGATGGCGACGTTGGAGCTCCTTTCGCTTTTCGTCAGCATCCATATGCTGTGTGGAAGCTATTGGGCCTTAGATCTGGAACCTTCAGCTTCGCACCAGTTCCTTTTGCTTTTCCCAGTCGGCTAGAAACTTTGCCAACCCGATGTCGGTCAAGGGATGCTTGAGGAGTTGCTCCATGACCTTTAAAGGCATGGTGGCGATATGGGCACCCATCCTGGCTGCCTCCAGCACGTGCATCGGATGGCGAATAGAGGCCACTAAGACTTCGGTGTCAAACTGGTAGTTGTCGTAGATGGTAAGGATATCTGCGATCAGATCCATGCTGTCAGTGCCGATGTCGTCCAAGCGCCCGCAAAAGGGGCTGACGACGGTTGCCCCGTTCTTGGCAGCCAGCAGTGCCTGTGTGGCGCTGAAAATCAAGGTGACATTGACACGAATGCCTTCTTGAGCGACCACGTGCAAAGCTTTCAGGCCTTCACGGATCATCGGTATCTTCACCAGGACATTCTCATGGA
>JAPUKI010000336.1 GCA_027295745.1 Acidobacteriota bacterium | reverse complement strand
TTTTCAATCATGACCACCGACCCGTCAACGATAAGACCGAAGTCGATGGCTCCCAGACTCATCAGGTTGCCGGAGAGGCCAAACTGGCGCATGCCGATAAAGGCGAACAACATGGAAAAAGGAATAGCGGAAGCTACCACCAGGCCGCCCCGAAAACTGCCCAGGAGCAGCAGCAGAACCAGAATTACCAGGGCTCCACCTTCACTGAGGTTGGTGATGACCGTGACAATGGTTTTCCGCACCAGGTCGGTCCGGTCATAGTAGGTATCGATGACCACTCCTGGAGGAAGGGACCTCCTGATTTCCTCCATTTTGACCTTGACCCGATCCACCACCACCCGGGAGTTCTCACCGATCAGCATCATCACCACACCCGTCACGACCTCACCCTCACCGTCGCGAGTCACCGCGCCTTGACGGACCATGGGCGCCAGCTGGACCTCAGCCACGTTGCTGACGTAGATGGGCGTTCCGTCTTCTCCAGCCGTGAGGACAATGTCCCCGATCTGCTCGATATTCTCCACCAGGCCTTCGCCTCGAACCAGGTACTGTTCCTGACTTTTGATGATATAGGCTCCACCGGCGTTAGCGTTGTTGGTTTCCAGGGCTTCGAAAACCTGTGCCATAGGAATGTTGTAGCCCAGCAACTTGTTGGGATCGATCTGGACCTCATAAGTCTTGAGCTCCCCTCCATAGGAGTTGACCTCAACAACGCCGGGCACCGAGCGCAGTTTAAAGGCTATGTCCCAGTCCAGGATGCTGCGCAGTTCCATGAGCGAATAGCCTTCACCCTGGACAACAAACTGGTAAATCTCCCCTAATCCCGTACTGATCGGACCCATCTCGGGCGTGCCGAAACCCGGAAGGATGGCATCGCGCGCCTGGGGAAGCCGCTCCAGGATCAGTCTGCGGCAGAAGTAAACGTCCATGTCTTCCTCAAAGTAGATGGTCACGGCTGAAAGTCCAAAGCGTGAAACAGAGCGGATGGTTTCGATTCCGGGCAGCCCGCTCATGGCTGTTTCCACCGGAAAGGTGATGAACTGTTCGACCTCCAAAGGACTCAGTCCGGGCGCATTGGTTAAGATCTGAACCTGGTTGGGAGTGACATCCGGCACGGCATCGATGGGAAGGTTCAGCATGGAATAGAGCCCGGCCCCAACAAGCAACAAAACAAAGACAATAATTAAGAAACGGTTGTTCAGTGAAAAATCGATGATTCGATGCATGCTTCTCCTAGTGGGAGTGTTCTGTTCCGATGCTCTCGCGTGCAAGGGCAGACTTCAGGTAAAAGCTTCCGTGCGTGACGACAGCTGTTCCTTCAGCAAGCCCATCGATGGCAATCCATCCGTCAGCGCTTAATCCCGTTTGTACGACCGTCTTGCGAAAGTGCCCGGGTTCCTCGGCGACAAAGATGACTTCTTCTCCTTCGACGTTTTGAATGGCTGACTCTGGAACCGCCACTGCTACGGTGCGACGGATAGAGGGTATTTTCACGGCCACAAACATCTCCAGTTTCAAAGCGCCGTCCGGGTTCGGCATAACGCATCGCACTCGGGCAGTACGAGTCTCCTTTTCCAGCAAGTCGCTGATGTAGGTCAGCCTTCCTTGGAAGACCTTTTCAGGGTAGGCAACAGTGACAACTTCTACCGGCTGACCTGTTTTGATGAGGCCCAAATCTTTTTCATAGACGTTCGCCAAAACCCAGACCGAACTGACATCCACTAAAGTGAGTAATTCGCGGTCGGGTTCCACCAATTCTCCTACCGCCACGTCGTATCCAATGACAATCCCTGCAAAGGGAGCTCTGAGGATCTTGTGGCTGGCAGTGCGATGATCTGTAGAGTGTTCTGCAGTTCCCAAACCCTCAATGTCCTCATCGGAAAACCCATAACGGTGCAATTTCTCGTGAATTTTAGCGAGTTCAGCCTGTTGGCTATCGAGGCCCGCCTGGGCCTTCTTGTATTCCGCTTCGCGCAGTTCCACTTCCTTCCTGGCGATGGCCTGGGCCTCGAGAAGCTCCCGACCTCGTTCCAGAAATTTCCCGGTCACCTCCAGCTGTGCCATTTCGTTCCTCAACTGAGCAAGGTCACTCAAATGTTCCCCGATGAGTTCTCCCAGTTCGATGTTGTCGTAGTAAACCAACGGTTGTCCTTCCCGGACCCGATCTCCCCGGCGAACGTAGACCTCTTCCACAATTCCGCGTGAAAGTGGGCGAATGTGTGCAAGCCGTGTTTCGTCAGGTGATACCACCCCGGTGGTTTCCAGATAGACTTGGAGGTCCATCATCCTGCTCTCCTCAACCTGAATATCGGCGGTCTCTATCGACTCCGGAGTGAGTTCCACAACATCGAGAGGCAAGTCGAGATGATCTTCTTCCTGCTGGTCAGACACAGCCACTGTTTCAAGGTCGCAGGCTCCGCCAAGCGGGATAAGGAAAAGAACCATCAGTTGCAACAAGTTTCTTTTGCTATATCTTCTTTGTCCCTTCATGGTTGAAGATCCTTTCCAATGGCAAGCTCCAGCTGCCCTCGGCTAATCTGAAAATCGTACAGCACGCGGTTGTAGAGCCGGCTGGTTTCGCGGTATGTCCGTTCGGCATCCAGAAATTCGATGAGCGAAGCACCCCCCAGCCGATAAGCCGACTCGGCAATGTCTCTGGACTGGCGAGCCTTGTTCAGATACTCTCCCTGCAAGGCTTCAATGCGCCGTCTGTTGCCCTCTAATTCGTTGAGTGCTAATTGCACTTCCTGCAATGCTCGAACTTCTGCGAGGCGAACAAGCTGCTCTTGGCGACGCCGTTGGGCCTGGGCACGGGCAATGCCGCCCTGGTTTCGGTTGGAGACAAACAGTGGGATCTCGATACCCACAATCGCACCGTTGTCACCAAAATCGCGACGGTATCCCACAAAAGGGCTGATGTTGGGAACCCCACGCGCCTTCTCCAACTCAATTCCGAAATCGGATCGAGTGATTTGTGCCCTCTGAGCTGCTAAGTCTGCTCGCTCGCGAAGAGCGGTATCCCTAAGTTCCTGCGGTGGCGGAGGAACGAATTGAGAATCGAAGGAGTCAACCGCTTTGAAAGACTGGTCAAAGTCCGTGCTACCCAACAATGCCAGTAACCGATCCTGGGCATTCTCAAGGCTTACTTCGGCAGCCACTACATCTTCATAGAACTGATATTGTGCCGCTTCCACGCGGCGAAGCTCCCCCCCTGCGATCTCTCCGCTCTCATAGCGGATGCGGTTCAAATTGACCACTCCTACAAATTGGTCCAGGATATCTCGCGCTAATGTAAGGTCTTCTTGAGCCAAAACCACCTGGTAGTAAACTTTCTTAGCCTCAAAGGTGAGAAGTCGGACGAGATCCTGCACTTCAATATCGGCGATCTCCACATCTGCTTCCTCCAAGCGAGTACGCTTTTGTCTCTTACCTGCGGTTTCGATGTCCTGCCTGAGCTCCAGAGAAAGCTCCTGATTGCTGAAAAAGGAGCGATCACTGGAACCGAAGGAAAGCCCTTCGCTCCCGACAGAGAAGCTCGGGTTAGGACGCTTTTCAGCGTCAATGACATCGCCCGCTTCAATGTCGACGTTGAGCCTTTCAGCTTGCAGCGTCGGGTTGTAACTGATGAGAAGGCTTTTCGCCGCTTCCAAAGTCAAATTTTCTGGGATGCTTACCCTCGTCTGGGCCGGCATCTCGGTGAAAGCCAGACCCATCATAACGATGCTCGAAGCAAGGATTCTCAAGTGCATTTATTCCTCCAAACTCCCCGGGACTTTGTTCGTCGAGCGTACTCTACGAACCCAGAGAGTTAGCTCGAATAGGTTGGAATGCTGCAGACACGGCCAGAAGAACCTGACCCGACAGGGTCTCCTGAACGCCCCCCTAGTAGAGGTTAGACGTCAAGGTATTTTGGAGGATGATAGAGGAAGATCGGAGCCAGACTTTCGAAAAAGTTGTGGCTGTTCTGAAATAAGCTGTAAATCTCAATCGGCTCCACCAGAAGTGTCTGGGTAAGAGCCACGAAGGTGGCATGGAGAGTACAAAAGTGGATATGCACCGGTTCTGTCTCTGAAGTAGGATCTTCCCGGTGGAACCCATCCTGCAAGAGGCACTCATCTTCCATGTGGGAAACAGCCTTAGCAGTCACAGAGGTCTCGGGGCTGGGGCCACAGAAGAAACAGGCCAGTTGCTCCGCGGCAGGGGTCCACAGGAACACGATGCAAAATGTGAGTGAAAAGATCCTTCTAGCCGCTTCCATTTTGACAACTAACTTATACTATTTGACAACTAAATTACAATAGATGTGAAGATTTGGACACTGCCATTGCTTTCCAGCGGGCCCGGGAAACCCACCTCTCCAGCACGCGCCATAAACGCTATCTGCGGAACGAGGCACTGGGTGTGCTCCATCACCCCAGATGTGCCCTGATCCATGTTAGGATGGAAACTAGGCTAGTTCATTTAAAGCTAACTCCATCATCACTATGGAAGATCTTCTTTTCTTTCTCCAGCACGTCGGTGAGGACCCAGCTCGGCTGATATTTGAAGACGACCTCACCCGCATCTACAACCGCCGTTTCCTCAAGAATTACTGCCAACACAAAATAGACTGGGATTCCCTGGAGACTGAACCGGTGTCGTTGCTCATGTTGGACGTGGACCATTTCAAGCAGATCAACGACTCACACGGTCATGACATCGGCGATCAGGCGCTGGTCTGGGTAGCCGGGCTGCTGACAAAAGTGGCAGGAGAGAATGGTTTAGCCATCCGTTATGCTGGAGATGAGTTCATGATTCTCCTGCCAGGTATTGATAAAGACACGGCTGTTAATGTGGGAAGAGCGCTCAACCAGCTGTCCCATGAGAGTCCCCCCAAGCTGGACCCAGTGGATACTGAACTTTCCATCACCCTCAGTATAGGGGTTGCCTCCGCTCCTGATGATGCTCAAAACAGCAAGGATCTCATCAATAAGGCAGACACTGCGCTCTACTTCGCAAAAAAGAGTGGGCGGGATTGCGTCGCCGACTCCAAGCAGATTGCTCCCCAGGAAGTCTTTTCCAAGACAGCTCTCCAGCAATTGGACAAAGCCGCCCTTTCCGGCCGTGAGGATCAAAAACAAAGGGTGGACGAGGCCCTGAAGAACTTCATTCGAGGTGAAAGCCAGTTTCTCATCATCGAAGGCCTCGACGGCATGGGTAAGAGCGAGTTTCTGAAAAGCATTCGTCCAACCTGGGCCGAAAACAACATGTGTCAGATAGAGATAAAGGGTAATCTTCAGGAGAGGTTTCGCCCCTACTACCTGACCACCAACCTCCTCATTGGTCTCATGAATCAGCAGCCCGACAGGACCGCAGAGATCTTAGATAACTTGACTCCCAAGGAGTTCAAATATTTGTCCACCATCTTTCCTCAAATGGGAGAACCTGAAACTCCCATTCAAAAAGGAGGAGAAAGGAATCAGCGGGAGGGGCTTTTTGCTACTCTTGTCCATTTTATTCCCAAGCTCCTCGACTCCCGCCCTCTTATTCTGCTCATTGATGATATGCACTTCAGCGATGAGGCTACGCTTCTCCTGCTCCGGAGGATGCTGTTGCGCCGGGACATTCCACTTTTTATTTGTGGGTCCTCCACACCTATGCAACAGGAAGAAATCTCAAGAGAGCCAGCCCCACTCCAACGCTTCTTTGCCGCACATCATGAGGCACTGAACATCATCACGGTAGCTCTCACCCCACTCAGCGCCACCGACATTGCTCAACATTTTCAGCAGATTTTTCCTCAAGTGCACTTGCCCGAGAAGTTTGAGGAGCATTTGGCCCAGGTCACTCAGGGTAATCCTCTCTTTATCGGCGAGATCCTGCGTAAGCTGGCCCTCGACGGCAAAGTCATCAACCTTGCCGGCAACCAGAGTGTTATCGAACCTTTTGAGGATGACTATCTGCCTAGATCGTTGGATGAGATTGTCAGTGAGAAAATCGCTGTCCTTGATGAGGAGAGTCGACAGTTACTCGACCAGGCATCAACGTTTGGTGAAAATGTTTCGCTGAGTATGCTGACCGGGAATTCTGACATCAGGGAAAGTAAAGTCCTGGAGTTCATCGATCAGGCCGTGGCTCAAGGTCTGATCAGCTCAGAGTATCAGAGCAACGATGAAACCATTCGCTTTTTGAGCAAACGCATTTTAAATCTCACCTACGGCAGCATCCAGGAGGATCGGAAGCAGGAACTGCATGAGAGTATCGGCACCTACAAGGAATCCCTTTATAATCAAAACCTGCTCCCTTCGGCTGCCAGTCTTGCTTACCATTTTCGGCTCTCGGCGAATGAGGAAAAGGCCAGGCTTTACGGCGACCTGACAGGGGAATACGACGAAAGAATATTCAGTTCGGAAGAGGCAGTCAACTACACGGGAGAGGAGTTGCCAGAACCCTCCACCACAAAACTCCGTGTTCTGTATTCATTGGATCGCAACGTCGCGGCTCATGTCCCAGAAGTTATTAGTGCACTGCTTACCGCTCTTCGTGAGATGGAACAGGGCCCACCCGGCAGCCAGGCCGTCCTCAGCGCTACGAGCCAGCTCAAGCAATCGATCGACACAGTTCTGGAGGACCACCCAGACCTCCATCTCACGCATGCGCACAAGTCTCTTGAGGTGAACGGTGAACGAGTGGATGTCTCTGGGTACAAACCCACGGCCGAAGCCTTTGTCACTCTCATGAGTCGTTTGCATCTGCGAGGTATTGGTTTCTTTCCAGATCTCACCGAGCAGGAGCTCACGGCGATGCTGGAAGCCATTGGTGGGATAAGCAGCAAAGAGATTGATGAGGATTTCTGGCGACGTTTTACAATCGAACAGGACCTGCTTCATCTTGAGCTCAAACAGATGCACATCAGCGCCATTGCGGGGCTAGATGAGGATCCAGTTCTAGGGACATTTCAGGCCAAGTCCCAGGGCAGAATCGGAAGCACACCTGGTGGCGATGCTGACGGATTGGTCCCTGAGAGCCTCACCTGGGATGTCCAGGATTCGACGGATAGTGTGGAGGAGAAGCCCGTTGAGGATCCTGTGTTGGAGCCCGAGCTGGAGCCTGAGGTGATCCGACAGGAGACTGTCCCAGAGCTAAAGATTTCCCCTGGATTAGTGAAGCTCACAGATGATTTCCTTAAATCCGCGGCCCACAAGCTGAACGATCTCCTGCTGAAGGGTGATGAGGTCGAGGCTGGGAAAATCATCGACCAGTTCTTCCAGCCATTTGCACGGCAGACCGTACAGGTCCGGACACAAATCATCAAAATTTGTGGCAATTTGCTGAAAGATCCGGGCCTTACCTCCCAACCTCAATTGCTGGAGCTACTGACAGACCCGCTTCTGCTCGTTGTGGTGGAAGAGGAAGATCCCCGACTTCGTGAAGAAATCGGTGGACTCGTTTCCCGAACTGCGACCAATCTCATCCAGTTTGGTGACTATGGGCGAGCGGGGCGAGTCCTGATGCGTCTGCAAAAACGCCAGCGACAACTGGAGGAAAGAAGAGATCCAAGGGCACAAGCGGAGAAATTGGTTGTCCTTCAGGAGCTGGACCCAAAAACCCAAGACTTACTTCGAGAGGATCTGAAGTCCCAGGAATCCACCCGGATGCAGGAAGCCACCCAACTTCTCGGCGGGTTAGGCCCAATAGCTCTGCCCCTGCTTATTGAGATCGTCAAAAAGGAAGATGATCCTCGCTTGCGACAGATAGCTTGCCAATTGCTGAGCGAGCTAGGACCGGAGGCCAGCAAGCTTCTCAAACGTGAACTGGTGCTAGAGGGCTTCGCCGAGCAGCGCGTGCGAATCCTGGAGGTGATCGACAATGTCACCCGAGATTTGAGAAAAGAGCTGGCTTTCTCTCTAGAGGATGAAAGTCCTAGGGTGCGGCGAGCCGCATTTCGTCTGGTGGAGCGCTTAAACGACGAGCGTCTCACACCACTACTGTTCAATCATGCCAACCACCAAGACGCTACCATAGCGGTTGCTGCTATTAAGTCCTTGGGAGAGATCAAGCCCGCAGGAGCTGTGGACGTGCTTGTTCCCCTACTCGAATTTGCCAAGGGGACTGAGCGCGTTATCGCCGCCTGCCGGGCGCTGGGACAGATAGCTGATCCAGCTAGTATTGAACCACTGGCCAAGATCATATCCACGGGCGGCTTTTTCTCCCTCCAAAGAAAGAGAAGTCCCCTGGTACGTGCCACCGCTGCTTTCGCTCTGGCCCAAATATCTGATCCTCGAGTGGTCAAATTTCTGGCCCGGCACATGGAAGACAGCGACTCGCGGATTCGACAGACTGCCCATGATATTGTGACCAACCAGCACTAGCCCTCTGCCGCTCATGGACGATAGGGAGCGGACTTGAAGCGGTGATCCCCTTGCTTGTAGACCCTTACCTAAGCGTTTGACAGAGGTCAGCAGGCAAGATAGTATGCTGGGCCTTCGACACAATATTTTGAGGGCCAAAGCTGGCTCACAGGTTGCAATTTTCATTTCTCTCGGAAAGGAAAGAATGTCATGGCTAAAATAGCAAGAGAAATGATCGAGCACGAGGCGTGGTTCTCCGAGTTCCTGGGTGAAGGTCCATCAGGACACGGAGGCGTGCGCCGAGAGGCCGGACATTCGCCATACGTTTCCCCATTCATGCCGTAACGACGGACGCACCTGGGTCATGCTTGAGTTTGACGAAAGACTCTGAAAAATTTCACTGCAGTTTTGGTTTTGGGACACCTGCCCTCAGTTAAGATTTGTACGATGAGAGAACCGGATCGAAGAGAATTCAAGCGACTTCGCCTGCCTTTCAGGGGAACGGCCACCTTCAGCGATCACGGGCAGAAGAAAGTTGAAGCCCGAAACATTAGTGTAGCTTCTGCCTACCTTATTGCGGATACCAAGCTTAGCATTGGTGAAGCAGTGAAGCTGTTCATGCGATGGCCCCCTGAGGACAACCTACCAGGAGTCATACTAAAGGCAAATGGGACTGTCCTCCGAGTGGAAAAGTTATCAAAGAAAGCATGGGGGTGTGTCGTCAAGTTTGAGCAGATGCCTGATCTGGTTTGGAAGACCTAGGTCATGGCTTGCTCCGGTCATTCGCAGTCGAGCTTCCCAACATACTCTAGCGGAAACCTTCATAGTCCAGTGGTCTTAACTTCTCATTCCCCACTCGCCACCCCGTCAAGAGTCTTCCACTAAACTTCTTGAAGGTGACCGCTTAAGGAGCCTGCATGATGGTTCGGTGGCAACGCGTTCTCATTTATATTCTAGGGGGTATTGGCTGCTGGCTCCTGCTGGTGGTGTGGAGTCAGAGACAACTAAGAGAATTTCATCTACAAATCATGCTCAGGGGCCTAGAACATCACGTTCGTCTGACGGAGCTGCTGTTTAATCTGGATGATTCGATTTCGGACAGCGAGATTGATAACATCCGCCAGAAGATCCCTTATCACATTGCTATCATCGATCGTCAAGGTAGGGTGGTGGCAGATTCATTGTTTGGACAATACTTGGAACACATGGAGAACCAGATCAATCAGAGGGAAATCATTCAGGCTTTACAAGAAGGAGTAGGAAGTGATTTGCGCTACAATCCCGCCACGGATGGATGGTTTCTTTATGCAGCCGTGGCCCTGTCCAGTGGCCAAGGCTTTATACGTCTATCTCAGCCGGTGAGTGGACCTTGGCCCACTCCCTAGCCAAAGGCGAACCTATCTCATAGTCCTTATCCTTCAAGGGCCTTGACAGACTTGTCTTCATTGATTGATTCATAGGGAGATAAGATGGTGGAGGTAATCGGACTCGAAGCGACGCCCCCCTGCGTGCAAAGCAGGGCCCTTGAGTTTCACACACAGATTCACACACCGAAATCTCAGTTGTGCAACATCTCAACAGGTCCGGATGTTAAACTATTAAGTGGATTCGGACACTCAGAGACTCCTCGCCGAAAGACGGGCTATAGGGCTATAGGAAATGTCAAAGGAGACCGGAAAGACCAAACTTGCCGTCCTGATATTTCTCTCCTTCCTAGCAATTCCAGGTTACCTGAGTTATCGAATCATCCCAGTGTACTTGGAGAAGGATGCTTTTCATGATGATTTGATCACCATTGGCGGGAGAGCCACGAGATCCGGATGGGACAATCGCAGGATCATTCGCCAACTGATGCAGTTGGGTGAGAGCAGAAACTTTACTGTCAAAGAAAGAGACATCCGAATCCAGCGTATCCGTGGCCGACCGGAAATCGCTATTGTGGTGAATTATAGTAGAACCGAAGAATTTCCAGGCGGCTACCTGTATGTCTTTCAATTCAGCTCTTCGACCTTAAGCTCCTATTGGTTTTAATAGGGGTCAAATCTTGTAATATACATATCAAATCTTTTCTTAACCCCTTGTCATCTGCCAATCGTCGCCTGATGTTGCGTATCGTCGCCCCGGCACTGGCGTAACTCGATAAGCCAAATTCATCAGCAATGGTAGCAAGCGTCATGCCCCCTGTGTCCTGGCACACATACATGGCCAAGGACCTTGCGGGCGTCTTCACCCCTTTGCCCCGGGTGGAGGTCAAGATCTGGGTCTTCGGGACACCATAGTAACGAGCCACAACAGCGGTAACGGTCTTGAGACTGGGACGTGGTTGGGCTTGGCGCCGCTCGGGGATATCCGGGTGTTGGGGAATGCTTGCTAATACCTTGGCCTTGAAGTGCTCATTGCCCAGTAGAGGGGCGATCTTTGGGCCTTTATAGAATGCCTCCAGAGCGTCATTGCTATCGCCTTTCATATAGACCTCGTAACGGGCCTGCGGGTTACCTCGGCCCATGGCGTTCAAGATATAACGCGTATACAGCCAGCTGGCGGGTTTCGTCAAACCTACATAAGCACGGTAGCTGGACCAGCCATAGTCTTGTAATCGCCTGGTCATTTGGGCTTCCAAGGGATTGCGATGAATATAGCGAGATAGTTCGAGCCAGTGGGTGTCGGCATCGACAAGGATGGCCTTGTAACGCCCACGAAATAATGCCCCGTCTTTGCCCTCGGTACGATTGAAGTATTGGGTATACAACCCATTCACATGACGCATAACCCGCTGGAGATTAGCCTCAGGCGTGCGAATTAATAGGTGGTAATGATTGCCCATCAGGCAATAGACATGAATCTCCGCCCGGTAACGGGTATACACCTCACCCAGTAAAGCAAGAAAGTAGTGACGTTGATCGTTGGTGTTAAAGATCAAGCGCCGTCGCCCCCCACGGTTCATGACGTGATACCAGGCGCCTGGGTATTCGATCCGTAAGGGTCTCGCCATCCCCCCAGGGTAGCCTTATTAACTATATATTACAAGATTTGACCCCTTCTCTATCCTATCTCACCAATTCACACACCCTGGAGATCTGGTGAGCTCTCGTGGCTGCTCCTTGGACTCCAGAGGTAGCCTGAGCTTGTGCGCACGCCCCTTCTTCTAGTCGGATAGAGTTTTTCGGGGGGACACCCAGCTGTTGCAGGGTTTTCCTGTTATTGGGCGGTTCTGGGGTAGAAATGGGGTAGGAAATCAAACTTGCATGCGTGCTATACCACAGGGATCTGGGCCCTGTTTATTGGAACACCGCCATCTTGTGCTGGATCATGTCGTGCATGGTGTAGCCAATGCCGCCGATG
>JAPUKI010000335.1 GCA_027295745.1 Acidobacteriota bacterium | reverse complement strand
TCAGGGCGTGGGGAGCGGTGTTGTCATCGATAAAAAAGGGCATATCGTGACCAACTACCATGTGATTCGAGATGCCGAGCGGTTGGAGGTGACCCTATATGACAAGGAGAAATACGAAGCGAAACGAGTGGGCATTGATCCTATCAACGACATTGCGGTCTTGAAGATTGATTGCCCCGAGGAAAAGCTGTATCCCGCCCAGTTGGGTAGAAGTGATGATCTGAAGGTCGGTCAAAAAGTCCTGGCCATTGGGAATCCCTTCGGTTTGGACCAGACCCTCACCACGGGAATCATTTCTTCACTGCAGAGAACCCTGAGGACCGACTTTGGGCTCATCGACGATGTTATTCAGACCGACGCGGCCATTAATCCGGGAAACAGCGGGGGACCCTTGTTGAACAGGCGAGGTGAAGTCATTGGCATCAACACCGCCATCTTCTCCAGGACGGGAGAAAGTGTTGGCATCGGTTTCGCCGTCCCTGTCAACACTGTGAGTAGAATCCTTCCCGACCTTCTCGAGCATGGCAGGGTCCTGCGGGCCTGGTTTGGCGTCCAGGGGCAATCTCTGAGCCGCCGATTGGCACAAGCACTGCAGCTTCCCGTTGAGGAAGGGTTGCTGGTAATCCAGGTTGAGTCCCGCAGTTCAGCGGCTCAGGCCGGTATTCGAGGGGGGCAAAGACGAGTGTTTTTCGGTAATCTTCCTCTCTTGATCGGAGGAGATGTGATTGTTGCTCTGGGAGGTCAACCGGTGACCTCAATGTTGGATCTCGCAAGTATTCTGGAGGACAAGCGCCCGGGAGATAGGATCTCTGTTGTTTTTTACAGAGGTCAGGAGAAAATTGAAAAGGAAATGCAGTTGGAGGGAACGCAGGGCCAGGGGAGGTTCCGGTTCTGACCTGACCATCGGAAGAGATCCTGACCTCCGGACCTTCCTGAATGGCTGATTTGGTTTTTTTTCGAGGTTTAGGGTCTTTTCCGAAAGAATTCTCCACATTTTTTCAGAGCACG
This sequence comes from Acidobacteriota bacterium, assembly GCA_027295745.1. GTDB lineage: Bacteria > Acidobacteriota > UBA6911 > RPQK01 > JADFOI01 > JADFOI01. The sequence goes on along the minus strand of JAPUKI010000335.1, from coordinate 3,490 downwards.
ACGTTATAGTAAGCAAAGACTTAATTGGAGGTAAACATTATGGTGAATCGAGTCATTTTAGTCGGGCACCTGGGGGGGGATCCAGAGATGCGATACACCTCCTCGGGAACCCCTGTAACCAACTTTTCCCTGGCCACTAACGAACGGTGGAACAACCAAAACGGGGAACGACAGGAGCGAACGGAGTGGCACAAGATCGTCACCTGGAGCAAGTTGGCTGAAATTTCTAATCAGTACCTCACCAAGGGACAGCTGGTCTTTATTGAGGGACGAATCCAGACTCGTGAGTGGGACGATCGAGATGGCAATAAGCGCCGTACTACAGAGATTGTCGCTTCAGACATGCGCATGATGAGTCCACGATCTTCTGATGGGTTCCGCCCTCAGGAGCAAGACCAAAAGCAGGAGCCCGTGGGCGTAGCGGCGGAAGGCGGGAAAGTGGAAGAAGCACAAATGGATGCCGGAGTGACCGAGGATGACATCCCCTTTTAGTTCGTGACTTCGTCACGACGTGCAGCCGTCACTTCGTGACGGTGTGCTTTCGTGCAGTAGTGCTGTCGTCAATTCGTGCGCACCTAAAGGCCTTAATCAAAATTGTCAAGAACTACAGGCTTGCCTGTTGCTGTAATTCACAACAGCACAACAGCACATCGTCACGAAGTGACGACCGCACACGACTGCACGAGAGCGCGTTAGCGCTCAGGGCGTTTTGATCCCCAGTAATTCCAGTTCCTGACGGGCCAGGACGGCTTCCTGGGAGTCTGGGAAAATGGTCACCAATTTGGTGAGAGTTTCAACCGCTTCGACGTCGAGTTGAAGTTGTTGCAAGGCGAAGGCCTTTTTGTAGTAGGCAGTCGGAGTTTTGTCGGCATTGGGATAGAGGTTAATCACCTGATCAAAGGCCCGAGTGGCCTGCTCGTAGTATCCCTTCTCGCTGTAGCAGACCCCCAAGTAGTAAGAGGCGTTGTCTGAATACTCGCTGTCCGAATAATTGGTGAGAAAGTCCTGAAATCCGGCGATCGCCAAATCGTAGTTTCCCATCAGATAATCGTTGTAGACCGAACTATACACCTGGTCAGGCTGGATGGTGGTTCCGGCTGAAGGGACGTTGCGCAGTGACTGGACTTGAAGTTGATTGTCCTGCAGCTCTAGCTGCAGTGCGGCAATACGTGTGTTGGTATCGTCCCATTTAATGCTCAAACTCTGGACCTCCTGTCGCACCTGATCCAGAGCAACTTCCTGGGCAATACTCTGAGCTTGAAGGATCTCCCCCACCGAGGCCATTTTGACGTTGCTGGTAGCCATCTGGTCATTTAGTTGCTCCAGCAAAGACTGCAAGATGGCCGTGGTGTCGTCAACGCTCTTTTGAAGTAATCGAATCTGATTTTGCACCTGCAGGACGTCGTTTTGAAGACGAATAATCTCCTCTTCCGTTCCCGCCAGGCCCCAGGATAGGGATCCCGTCAGAACCAGCAGAAAACTCAGGATCGGTGGGATTCGGTTCATGACGGCCTCCTATAGCCGGAACAATTCCAGCGGACTAAATTCTATCCCCCAGCCGAGCGGGAATCAAATCAAGTTTCCAGGTTTCAAGTTCCTGAGATCTGTGGTCTGCGGTCTGTGTTTCTACCTTGTTACTAGAAAATGAGCGCGGCGGTTCAGTCGGTAGGCGGCCTCGTCATAACCGGGTGCAAAGGGCCGCTCCTCGCCGAAGGAGATCGTTTCCATGCGACCGGGATCGACTCCCAATTGCACCAGATAGAATTTGACCGCCTGTGCTCGCCGATCCCCCAAGGCCAGATTGTATTCCTCGGTTCCTCGCTCGTCGCAATGGCCTTCAATCACGATGGTGGCGTTTGGAAACTGCTTAAACCAGCGGGCGTTCTCCTTGAGAACGAGTTCCCCCTCGGCAGTGATTCCTGCCTGATCGTACTCAAAAAACAGGGGCTGGATCTTACCCTCTTCGACAGCCTGTTGAAGACCGTCCAGGTCCGTGGAAGTGATTATTCCCCGAGCCGATCGGGGAACTACAGTCACCCGGGTGCTGGCTGTGGCTTGTCCTCCGGGACCCGTGGCCGTTGCGGTATAGGTGGTGGACTCTCGAGGAGAGACCACTAAGGAACCGCTGTCGGCGACGTTTCCGATACCGCTATCGATCAAAAGTGACATCGTCTCGGTTGTCGTCCAACTCAGTGTCGTCTGCTCTCCGCGCTCCACAGTGCTCGGCGAGGCTGTCAGGGTCACGGTAGGGGAGGGACCAGCGCGCCGGTCGTCGCGGGCTATGTCACCTGAACGGGAAGGAGTTGGCGAGGGTGGCCTTGGGGGAGGCCTTTTTTGGCAGGCCGCCGCCGTGAGTAAAAAGACGAAACAAAGGAACCAACTCAGATTATGAAGAGAGACGCGTCGCATGTCAGATTTCCTCCACCCTCTATTCTTGGGTTTCAGTCACCGGGTAACCCGCCCATGCCGGACTTTCGTTGATCCCATAGGCGGTGACCTGTCTTAAATTTTTCCCATCTGCATTCATGACAAAAATCTGTTTGGCTCCCGTTCGATTGCTTTGGAACGCGATATGGCGACCGTCGGGGGACCAGTGCGGATTCTCGCTACTGCCACGACCTGAGGTTAACTGAAAGATTCTTGCGGTAGCCACTTCTATGACGTAGATCTGGTGACTCCACTGACCGCTTGGCTGCCAGGAATAGGTGATGAATCGGCCGTCCGGGGACCAGTTGGGACTGTCGCAGTGACCCCCTTCTCGAACCAATCGTTGAACATTGGAGCCATCAGTATCCATCACCCACAATTGAGGGGAGCCAGAGCGATCGGAAATGAAGGCGATTTGCCGTCCCGTTGGACTCCAGGTGGGCGAAGAGTCGATGGCTGAGTGGTTGCTCAGGTTTTTGAGCTGGCCGCCGTCAAGATTTGAGATGTAGATGCCTGCATCGGTGCCATTCACTTCGCGGGTTGAAAACGCCATCTGCTTGCCATCGGGGGAAAAGGCCGGGGATGCGACATAGGAACTCGGTAACGGCAACACTCTTCGGCCTCCATCCAGAGACTGAATCCATAATTCCCATCGGCTGCTACGGGGAAGATGGGTGATGAAAGCCAGCTTCGAGTTATCAGAGGACCATCCGGGAAACTTATTTAAGCCCCCGTTGGCGGTGATGGTTCGCTGATTTTCACCATCATAGTCCATCACATAGATTTCCTTGCCTTGACCTTTAAGAGAACTATAAGCGATCTGCGCACGCGCCACGCCGCGACTGGTTCCGGCAGACAACTGGAAAACCACCTGATCGGCGAATTCGTGGGCCACTCTTTGGATCAATCCCTCATCCGAGAGGTTGTAGCGCTTTCCCAAAACCTGTTCTCGTGTCCGCACGTCGTACAGATAGGCCTCCACCACGGCGAGTCCACTATCCACCTGAAGGTTGCCAAAGATGAGGAAGTCCACGTCCAGAGTAGGGACTTGCCAGTTGTCAAA
>JAPUKI010000334.1 GCA_027295745.1 Acidobacteriota bacterium | reverse complement strand
GCAGGCAGGATAGTGTGGGGTGCAGACGCTGGAACGTTCAAAGAATGGGGCACAGTGTTGGTGGGTGTTAAGCGTTTTCCTATGCAGGCAGACAGAAGTCTTCCCGCATCGTTTGCACCCGTTATGGTCTTTGATCCAGTTGAGGTAGACATCAAGGATGGAGAGATTGTGAAGAGCGGCCATTACACACACGAAGTAGAACCGGGGACCATACTTGCCATCTATGATCTCAAGATTAGAGATGATCGGATAGAGCTGTTTTGCAGAACGGTCAACCCGCATGCAATAGAGCGAGGTGTTGGGGCTTTCAAGGATACTTATTACGAGAACGTGAGCACAAAATTGCGCTTCTTCTTCAATCGCTCTGTCATGGACTCCAGCAACCTCACAACCGTATTCTCGACTATCGATGAATGGGTCAAACCGTTTGACTCCTACGATGAGGCAATCAAGGTCGGGAACACTGTTTCAGGAGCCTTTGTTAAGGAAATCAAACTCGGAATGACCTTTGCCGAAGTTGAATCTATCTTCGGAGTCCCACAGAAGAAAGCCACTCTTGGCAACAAAGTAATCTACAAGTATTCAGACATGACTGTCGATTTCGTGGATGGCAAGGTTGCGGATGTGAAGTTTTAGCGGCTTCCTATTCTGTCCGTTTATTCTCCTGCATCCAAAAAGGGGTTTTAGATCTGCTGCCCCGATCAGAAGCCATCTCCGTTTGTGGAGTGACACCCGTCGTGAACACAGTCTAATACCCCCAACAACACCGCACAGAGAGTTCCCCCGCCGGGCGCGTAGCGCCCCCCCCAAGGAAGAACATGCCCCGATATTTTCATTGACCTGCCACCTTCTTGACGTATGTTGCAAAACCGTCCACTTTCAGCTCAGTTTGAATCCGTGATGCCTGTGCTCGGTTGGTAAACTGTCCTGACCAAACGAAGTAGTATCGATCCTCAGCCATCTTCGGCTGCCCCATGCTTCCTGAATAACCCTTTGCTAACAGTTGCGATAATACTCTCTGGGCAGATTCTTGATTACCAAAAGCTCCCACTTGGATCGTATATCTGTCCGACCGGGATGAATCGGGCAAGACGGTCGGTTTCGCAGTAGCAGGTTTGGCCTCACTCAATTGGCTGGGCGCAGTCTGGGGTGTAGTGATGTTGGCAGGCTGCATTTCCCGGAGCATAGTTTTCGGTATAATCGGGAAACCTCCTTTCGCCGCATCTGATCCCTCGTGCTTCTTTTCCCTGACCACCGATTCTTCCTGCGTTCTCATCTGCGACCCACTTAAAAGTTGACTCGGCTGATACCACCAGAATAGGGCCAGGATAGTGACCAGGCAGCCAGAGACTAATGCGACCCTTCGGCCGGGCCGCTTTTCCTGACTCAAAGTCGGTGAGAACTCCTCCTTAGCCAGAGGAAATTTCTCGTTGAGAGGAACTTGCTTGATAAGATTCTCCTCCATCGGTGGCTCCTGCTGCTGTATCCTGGGGATGTCTAAACTGGGTATGAGATTCTCCTCCATGGAGGGTTCCTCCCGATATATTCTGGGGATGTCTATTCTTGTCATAGTTGCCCAGTGGCCCTCCTTTGCACTGCCTTCACCTCTTCGGTATGCCGATAGCCCAGCTGCTGCGCCCTCTTTAGGCGAGGATTATCGTCGAACAAATTTATTATCGGTTCCGTCGAGTTCAGACAAAGTATCTGAGCTCTCACTCATCCCTTCATTTAATGTGTAAAGTTATCTATATATACCATGTAGACACTAATCAGTCACTAATCTCAACTCTATTTGCCAAGAATAGTCGCATAATTCTCAAGAATCGTCGGCTAAACTCCAAAGCATTGCCGAGACGGCAACCCATCAGTCGTTTATAAAGAAGCACTATGACCCAAACACTCGCTTCAGTCGTCATCCTGCTGGTAGCAAACCTTGTGCTGCTGGCTGCTTTTCTTGTCGTAAGTGGCTTCCTGAGTTAGCTGACTACACCGCAACCCCCACCAGCACTGGCTTTCAGCCTTTGTAGTCACTGTAGTCGCCTATAGAGGGTATAAGGGGGAGGCTGCCAAAAGTCATACGGTTCTAAAATAATGAGTAGTTATCCAGCGCGAAGGAGATGAATCGCGTATGGTAAGGACAGCTAGGTCAGTCGCCTACAGAGTCTGTTTGCTGTTGCTTTTCCACTCGGTGCTACTCCACGCAGATGTGATTCCAGGCCGTTGGGAAAAGGTAGAGGCCCAGGCTCCGATTACGCAACTGATTTTCTGTAATTTGCCTGAGAAGCAGGTTTCTCCATTGTGGTCCAATCGGCCAAGTTGAGATACTGGCGGCCGGTCAACCACTCCTCGTGAATCTCAGCCAAGACGGCCGAGGTCAATCTCAAGACAGAATCTTCGTTGGGGAAGATGCCGACGACGCGGGTGCGGCGGCGGATCTCCTTGTTCACTCGTTCCAGTACATTGATGGTCCGGATCTTCCGATGGCTCGATCGGGCAAAACGATAGACCGTAAAACCTTCCTCGATGTTCTCCTCCAGCCACCTCACCCACTTGGGGGGTTCTCCTTTGCGAACCTTTGGGCCACTCGGGTGACCATGGCCTCGGCATCGGCTAAGGATGGAGCGTTGAAGATATCCCGAATGGCCTGACCCATCTCCCGGCCCTGTGCCCGATTGTGGGCATGGGCCTGAGCATTCTGTGCCAGATGGAACTGGCACCGCTGCCAGGGAACAGAGGGGAACACGGCACGACGAGCGGCTCGCAGTCCCACGTGATCATCACTGACCACCAGTTCGACTCCCTGGAGTCCTCGTCTCTGGAGAGCTTGCAAAAACTCCCTCCAGTGAACCTCCGCTTCGCTGAGGGTGGCGGAAACTCCCAGAACCTCTCGCTTCCCCCAACGGTTCACTCCAAGGGCTTTCAGGATGGCCAGATCCTGGACCGCGCCGTTCACTCTCACCTTCTCATAATGGGCATCCAGGTACACCACCCGATATTCCTGGAGCTCCCGTTCCCTAAATTGCCCCAGTTCTTCGTCCAGCATCTTCGCGATCCTGGAGACTTGAGTGGCCGAGATCTCGGTCCCGCACAACCGTTCGGTAATCCGGCTCACCTTCCGGGTGGAGACGCCCTTGACGTACATCTCAGCAATCGCCAGCTTCAGGGCCTTCTCCGACCGGCATCCTCGCTCCAAAGACTTCGGATAAAACGACAGGTTTCTCACCTGGGGGATCTTCAGCTTCAGGCGCCCTACTCGCGTGGCCACCGTCTTGTCCTTGAAGCCATTGGCATGATCGCGCCGCTCGCTCGTCCTCTGGTAGGGCCCCGCCCCCAGAAAC
>JAPUKI010000333.1 GCA_027295745.1 Acidobacteriota bacterium | reverse complement strand
GATGCTGCTCCTGTATATAAAGGAGCCTGCTCCAGCCCCCTTTTAGCGCCCCAAAGGCCCATTTATTGAAGCTTTCAGTGAGCTTTACTTAGTGATTTGTTCGAGCATCGCATAATCCTGGTCGACCCGCTTGGCCTTGGCGCGAATGGCCAGCTCAACGAAGGCGCTTCGGTTGAGGCCCAGCCTGCGGCTGCGCTCCTCCAGGATTTGCCTCGCTTCGTCGGTGAGGCGGATGGTGATGTTGGTTTTGTTCATAGCACCTTCCTTTTGATATGTTTCCGCTTTGTTTCCGGTTGAGATGGTAAGCATTGGTAAATTTTGGTAATCCGACCTGTCCTGAAACCCGACTTAAATGGCTTGTTTTTAACGATTTGGTAAGTTTTGGTAAGGTGATGGCTGCGTCTTCACACGGCGGAGGTCACTGGTTCAAGTCCAGTATCGCCCACCATTCCGCCCAAAAAAAGAGGGCAGGAGCTGCTCAGGACCCGCCCCTGCACCGCTTGCATCTTACCAGAAAATTCTTGCTCTGGCCGGGATTATTCATAAATTCTCTACTGCAGCGACGAAACCATCCGCCCTGCCAGCGTTCCGCTCGGTCGGCCTCCTCAACGTACCCTACAGTACGTTTGCGGGGGCCTCGGGGCACCCGCTTGCGGGTCGCGCGTGGCGCAACGCACTCAGACCGACGTTTTCGCCGCTTCGTGACGGGAACCTATGAATAATCCCGGCTAGACACCCCGACATGCTGGACCAGAACTTTCATTGTGTCGGAGATACCGTCTGGAGCCAGGAGCGTCTTTAGGCCAAGGCGTTCTTCTGCTCTCTCGGGGTTGAGGAGCCCTTGTGCCTCCTCCTCCAGAAGACGCTGCTCCAGGCCCCAATCGAAGAGAAAGTGCCGCTGGCTCCTCAAAGGTTCGCTCGTCCAACCCAAGCTGGCACCCGTTTTGGCCATCACTTCAAAGTTAACGTGGGAGGTTATGTCCTGTTGGCCCATATTGATGTAAGGGTTTGGAGTCACCTGATGACGGTGATAACAGAGGAGAGTTCCATGAGGCCGATCCACTGAGTTATATTCCTCCCAGTCATAGCCATAATCCACGGTCAGGACAACTCCGGAATCAACGCGCCGATCCAAATCCTCCAGCACTTCGACCATACGGAGATTGACTTCATACTCACAACCATTTCGCCATTCCTTGAAGCCAGTTCTCATGTACTCCAGGATCCGAGGATCTTCGGTCTCACTTTCCACCTCGGAGATCTCATCGCCAAGAGAGACATAAATCTCCTGCAGCTTCGATCCTCTCACCCGGACGCGATGCACCGGAAGGGCGTCGAAGAATTCATTGGAAAATACAATCCCCTGAATGCGATCCGGCAATGCCACCCCCACTTCCACCGGAAAGTACTCCACGCAATCAAAGACTTCAGGATAGCGCTCCTCCAATCGCTCCAGAATGTCCCGACCCAGGAATCCCTCTCCCACCCCCAATTCCACCAAGTGAAAAGGCCTGGGCTGGGAAAGCAACTTGAAGTACTCGACAAAAGCACTCGCCAGGCTGTGAGCAAAGAACCGATGAGTGTAAGGGGAAGTATAGTAGTCTCCCGAGGGGCCGAAAATCTTGTCCTTGGTCGTGTAGTAGCCCTGGTGTGGGTCGTAAAGACAGAAGTCCATGAAGCGTTCGAAGGTGATGCTTTGATGTTTCCAGGGAAGATCCACAGATGACAAGCTCAAGATGACGCTCAAAAGGGGGACCAGTCCGTTCCCAACTTCAGTCCGCGTTACTCTCTTCCACCACTTCCAGGGCGTTGAAAAAGAACCCAATCTCAAAGCGGGCAGTCTCAGGATCGTCACTGCCATGAACCGAATTTCGTTCGATGCTTTCACCGAAGCGCTGGCGAATGGTTCCCTCCTCGGCCTGGCCGGGATCGGTTGCACCCATGATCTTACGCCACAGACTGATGGCTTCCTCCCCACCTAACACCATGACAAAGATGGGTCCTTCAGTCATAAATCGAGTCAGGCTCTCAAAGAAGCTTTTGTCTCGATGAACAGAGTAAAAGCTTTCGACCTGCTGCCTCGTCAGGTGGAAAACCTTACCCGACACCATGGAGAGTTGCTTTTCTTCAGCCATGGCAATGATCGATCCGACAAGGTTCCTGCTGAAGGCATCAGGCTTGATGATGGCCAATGTTCTTTCCTGCAAGTTAGGTCTCCACTTCCTGACTCTTAAACCCTTGGGTTTTCACTCCTCTGTGACAGAACAGCTTCCATGGCCGCACCGATCTCAGCAGGACTCTCCACGACCTGGATTCCACACTGCCTCATTTTCTCCATCTTCTCGGCTGCAGTCCCCTGGCCCTGAGAAATGATAGCTCCGGCATGTCCCATGCGTCGGCCAGGCGGCGCAGTATGGCCTGCTATGAAGCCAACCACCGGTTTCTTCATGTTCGCCTCGATATACTCGGCGGCTTCCTCTTCGGCCGATCCGCCGATCTCCCCGATCATCACCACAGAATCCGTCTCCGGGTCCTCATTGAAGGCCTTCAGGGCATCAATAAAACCGGTGCCGATGATGGGATCGCCTCCAATGCCGATGCAAGTGCTCTGGCCGATGTTACGAGAAGTCAACTGCTGCACCGCCTCATAAGTCAAAGTTCCACTTCTGGAGATGCATCCCACCGCCCCCTGCTGGTGGATCGGCCCCGGCATGATTCCAATCTTACATTGTCCTGGAGATATGATGCCGGGACAATTGGGTCCAATGAGCCTGCTCTCTCTTCCCTGCATAAAGTGAATCACCCGTACCATGTCCAGGATCGGGATTCCTTCAGTAATACAGACAATCAATTGGATCTCAGCATCAACCGCTTCCATAATCGCATCAGCGGCAAAGGGCGGAGGCACGAAAATCATGCTGGCGTTGGCAGCTTCCTGCTCCACGGCTTCTTTGACTGTATTGTAGACAGGAACACCGTCTTGACTCATGCCTCCCTTACCAGGAGTCACCCCGGCCACGATCTGGGTGCCGTATTCGCGGCACTGGGCAGTGTGAAAACTTCCCTCCCGGCCCGTGATGCCTTGAACCACTACTCGTGTGTCTTTATCTATCCAAATGGCCACAATTCCCCTCCGGCGCTTAGCCCCCCTCAACCACCTTTCTGGCGGCGTCGGCCATGTCAGTGGCCACCACAAAATCGAGACCTGAAGTCTTCAAAATCTCACGTCCTTCCTCCACGTTCGTCCCTTCCAGGCGAACCACCACCGGAACCTTGACTCCCACCTCCTTGACAGCCTGAACCACACCTTCAGCCACGACGTCGCAGCGCATAATGCCACCGAAGATATTGATCAACACGGCTTTTAGATTCTCATCCGAGAGCAGAATCCTAAAGGCATTCTTCACTTGTTCAAGGTCGGCCCCACCTCCAACATCCAGAAAATTGGCTGGACTTCCACCGGCCAGTTTAATGATATCCATGGTAGCCATGGCCAGCCCTGCTCCGTTGACCATGCAACCCACCGTACCATCCAGTTTGATGTAGTTGAGTTGAAAGCGTGAGGCCTCGATCTCGGCGGGTTCCTCTTCCGAAAGATCGCGCATCTCAACGATCTCAGGGTGTCGAGCCAGAGCACTGTCATCAAAGGTCATCTTTGCATCCAGCGCGTAGAGTTCACTCCCCTGGGTTAGCACCAGCGGGTTGACTTCAACCAGCGAGGCATCGGTCGATTCAAAGGCCTGGTAAAGCGCACTCATCAAACGAGAGGCTTGGCCCACCATGGTGGCGTCCAGGCCCAGGCCGAAAGCGAGCTTGCGGGCCTGGAAAACTTGAAAACCGATGGCCGGATGAACGTATTCCTTAAGAATCAAGTCAGGACTCTTGCGAGCCACCTCTTCGATCTCGACTCCCCCTTCTCGGCTGGCCATGAAAACCGGTCTCTGCTGACTCCGATCGATGACAATCCCCAGGTAGAACTCCTTCTGGATTTCGAGGCCCTCTTCGATCAGAACACACTGAACTTCTCTTCCTTCCGGACCCGTTTGAGGCGTTACCAGTTTCGATCCGATGAGGTTGCGGGCAATCTCTTGTGCCTCTTCCGCTGTCTGGGCGATCCTTACTCCCCCACCCTTGCCTCGACCTCCAGCGTGAATCTGGGCCTTGACGGCCACCCTCCCACCCAACTGTTTGGCGATCTCGAAAGCTTCAGTGGGATTTTTGGCAACCCTGCCCTCAGGAATCTTGACCCCGTACTGGGTCAAGATTTGCTTGGCTTGATATTCATGGACCTTCATCGTGGTCTAATCAAACACTATGTATTTCCTTGAAACCTGTAAAGTGTTTTATTCCTTCCATTTATAACAAATAAAACGATTTAGGAAATCCCTAACCGTGCCGGATCTTGCCAAATCAGGACCAAAAACGCAACTCAAACTCAAATCTGAGCAATGACCACAAGAGAAACGAAAGGTTTGCTAACATGTTACCAATGGCGTAGCATCGGGGAAATTTTACTCACAACCTAGAGTCCTACTGACTAATTATGTCCTTGCTTTCCAAAACCATCCTGATGGTGCTTCTCATTCTCAGTATTGCCCTGGTGCCAGCTTTCGGTGCCCTTCTTGCTCAAGGATCGTCAAAGGAAGGGTTGGAAGAGTCTCTCGCTAATCTGCGCTCGGAGACCACAACAGTCCTTGCCGTTGCCACCGATCCAGCGAATCGTTCTGTTCTTTGGGCGGGGACACGGGAAGGCCTCTGGTCCAGTCAGGATGAAGGCCGCTCCTGGAGCAGGGTAACAAGCGACTTGCCTCCAGGGGTGATTCCACTGAGCCTGTCGATCGGTGTTAATTCTGAGCTTCTCTACATGGGCACGGCCCGCCACGGTGTTCTTCGCAGCCAGGATGGCGGTTCTGCATGGGAGGACATCAGCAGTGGACTCCCGGAAGGCATCGGCAGATTTTACGGGGCCTTTTCCAGTCTGGCTTTGTCACCTGCAGATGACTCTGTGCTGTTGGTCGGGACTGAGCTGGGTGAAATTTTTCGCAGTGCCGATAGGGGAGACAGCTGGGCAGCGGCAACGGGGGTTCCGGGACCAGCCACCCGGCGCACCCATACTCCGGTGATTGTCTTTGCCAGCGGGTTCCCGGGGACCGTGTATGCCATTATTTCACGCCCCGTTCACTCCCATCTCACCACCAACACCCTGTTCAAGAGCCTTGATTCTGGCCAGAGTTGGTTCGCCGTTAAGGAGTTAAAAGACAACGAAGAATACCTGGAGTTACGGGTGGAAGAGGGCGAGCCGCCCATTCTGATCGCCGTGAGCCAGAACAGCGTCTTGTCCATCGAAGAACTCTTTGCTCCCCCTGAAGTAGATGGCCAGACCTACCAGATCAACAGCCTGGAGCCCCTGGGTACGGGAGACAGCAGCCAGCAGATATTTCTCGACCAGGATATGGGAGAAATTGCGATTTTGGTCGATGATGGAGGGTTGATCAAGACTTTTGATTTAGATGGAACAACCATTCAGTTTACCCCCAACAGCTCCGGCGGATATGACATTGAGTTTATCGATTTTACCTTCGACCCAGA
>JAPUKI010000332.1 GCA_027295745.1 Acidobacteriota bacterium | reverse complement strand
AGCCACTTTGCCGGGGAGTTGCGTCGAATCCTCCCGAATTCTGCTGAAAAAAAGGCGGCTCTACGAAAGAAAGAATATCTTTCCGGAAAGTATCATTGACTACGTCGCCAACCTGCTTCGAGCCGAGAATTATGAGCACATGAACGAGTTTCTGGTGAATTTGCCGGCCGATGATCGCTTGCAGGAAACCCGCAGAATCATGCATAAGGAGTTGCACCGGAACTAAATCGCCAACCTCAACAGACCCGCCCCTCCCAGAAGGCCTCAGGTTCGCTTAGAAGGACGGCCTGTCATACAATGAGATCGACATGCAGCTGGATCTGAGGCTTTTGGAGATTTTTTGCCGAGTCTACGAGGAAAGAAGTTTTTCCCGAGCTGGAGAGAAACTTTGGATCTCGCAGCCTACGGTCAGTGGGCATATCAAGAATCTTGAAGAGGCGCTGGAAGTTAAGCTCTTTGAGCGGCTTCCGCGTGAAGTGGTGCCCACCCAGGCAGCACGGATTATTTACCGGCACGGAGAAATCATCCTTAAACAGCGGCAAATCGCCCTGCAGGACCTCATGGCGTTTTTGAATCGGCTGGAAGGGTCTCTCAGTCTGGCGGCCAGCACCATACCGGGAGAGTATCTGCTGCCTCAGGTTTTGGTGGCTTTCAGGGCCCAATTTCCTAAGGTCGATGTGAGGTTGACGATCTCGGATTCCAAAGAGGTCTGTGATCAGGTGGTCAAAGGAAAGGTGGAATTGGGTTGTGCCGGCGCTCAATTGGATATCTTAGGACTGCGATACCACCATTTTGCCTCGGACAGCCTAGTCCTGGTGGTGCCCGGGAACTCTAGGTGGCGAAGTGTGACCTCAATTTCCGTGGAGGATCTGCGCCGTGAGCCCTTCCTGGCCAGAGAAAGTGGCTCGGGAACCCGCCTCAGCTTTGAAAAACAGATTGGTCGCAGCCTTGATGAATTTAATGTCCAAGCCGTGCTCAGCTCAACCAACGCGGTCAAGGAAGGGGTCAAGGCGGGCCTTGGAGTTTCGGTGCTCTCCCTTCTGGCTGTTCAGACCGAACTGGCCCATGGGGTGCTCAAAACGGTAAGAATCGAAAATTGCGAAACACTTCGCCGAGACTTTTTCGCGGTCTTCAACAAGAGACTCACGCTTTCCCCCATTGCAAAAAGTTTCCTCGACGCTCTGGAAAGCCAGGCTGAAGAGCTGGGTTTGACTGCCTGAAACCTACTCCATCCCGGGCCCATTCCTGGTCCACGTTTTCCGATAACTGTGGCCTCTGACCATCGGAATTACCTATTGGCACTAAAGAACCTCCATCCTGTAGGCTTCCCTAACCGGTATGATTCGAAGGTTTTTCCGGAATGTGGGAAGCACCTCAGGTGCCGAATCTAAAATGAATGGAGAAAGAATAGGCTCTGCTAGATAGGATGTCTACTACAGATGGCACTCAGGGAAAGAGTCAGGGAGGGACATCCTCGTCCCGAGGCGCTCGCTTTTCCCTTCGAAACTCCTCGGTTGTTCTTGGATCGACCGTAGCTCTGGACTCTGTCGATCTGGAGATTGGCTCAGGTGAAGCGGTGGGGTTTGTCGGGCTCAGCGGAGCGGGGAAGACCACCTTGCTGTGCCTTCTCAATGGGACGGTAAGACCGACGGGGGGTACGGTCCATGTGGATGGCCGCGACTTGGCCACTCTCTCCTTCGAAGAACTTCGAAAAGTTCGCTCCGGGATAGGATTTGTCCACCAGGATCTGAGCCTGATTCCCAACTTGCGGGTTCTCCACAATGTGCTGGCCGGCCGATTGGGCAAGCTTTCTTTCTGGGGTGGAATGCGAGCGTTCCTGTTTCCTCAACGCCGTTATGTTCACCAGATCCACGAGATTCTGGAGCGGGTGGGAATACCAGAGAAGATCTACGAACGAACCGATAGACTCTCGGGAGGTCAACGCCAGAGAGTGGCTATCGCGCGGGCCCTTTTCCAACAACCTGAGGGACTGCTAGCGGACGAACCGGTTTCCAGCGTAGACCCGGCTCGTGCTCGATCTGCGGTTTCCCTTCTCACCGAGATCTCCCGAGAACAGGGACTGACCCTCTGTGTAAGTTTGCATAATCTGCACCTGGCACGTGAGTTTTTTCCGCGTCTGGTGGGCCTGAGAGCCGGGCGGGTCGTTTTCGATCGAGCCACTGAACAGGTTGGGGAGGATGAATTCCAGGCCCTCTACGACTTAAACGGCGTGTAGTATGAAGATGACCCGATCTTGGGATTTGGCCTTTTTCCACAAAGGCTTGGGAGTTCGCAGGATTCTCATTCTCGCCATCCTAGCCGGAGGAATTTGGGCCTTTGTTCAGCTCGATCTCAAGCCGGCCGACCTGGTCCCAACTTCCGGGGGAATGAGGGTGGCCTGGGCTTTTTTCAGTCGCGCCTTGAGTCCGGCAATCGTCTACGAGGCGGAATTCGTTCCCAGCGATACCCCTCCTTTGTTGTGGAAGGCTTTCCAAGCAGCCGGCACCACCGTTGTGTTCGCGGCAGCGGCTATGAGCTTGGCCCTGATCTGGGGACTCCTATTAGGTTTCCTGGCTTCCACTTCCTGGTGGGTCGGTGATCCTGCCGGTGGAGCAGGGCCTGTGACGGCATTCGTCCGCCGCAGCATTGCGCCCGTCATCTATGGAAGTACGCGAGTCTTGATCGCCTTCATGCGTTCGATTCATGAGCTGATTTGGGCTGTGCTCTTCCTGGCCGCCTTTGGCCTCAGCCATCTCAGCGCCGTGATCGCTATCGCCATTCCTTTTGGGGGGACACTCGCTAAAATCTTCTCCGAGATGATTGACGAAGCCCCGCGGGATGTGGCCCATGCTTTTCGTGGCAGCGGTGCTTCGGCGACTCACGTCTACTTATTTGGCTTGGTACCCCGGGCTCTGCCCGACATGACTGCCTATTCCTTCTACCGCTTCGAGTGCGCTTTACGTTCTTCAGCAATCCTGGGCTTCTTCGGCTATCCCACCCTAGGCTTTTATATCGCTGCCTCCTTTGAGAATCTTCACTACGGCGAGGTCTGGACCTACCTGTATACACTGTTGGTGCTGGTGATCCTGGTGGACTGGTGGAGCGGTGCTCTTCGAAAGAGGTTTGTGGTATGAGTGATCGGGAGCTTAAGCTTCGGTACCTGCGCAGCCAACGTCCGCGCAGCCGGTTTGCCTACTGGAGTGCTCTTTTACTGCTGGTCGTGATGATCGGTTCGTGGTTCGTGGGAGATTTTCAAGTGGAGAATTTTCTTTCTGAACGACGACTGCAGAATTTGACTCGGTTCCTCCATGAACTCATCCCCTATCCCCTTCAAGAAAGAGATTTTAACCTCGGGATCGCTCTGAAGTGGGCAGGGGAGATTCTTGCTGAAAAAGGCTGGTCGGCAATGGTGGTGACGCTGGCCATCTCTGTGGCCGCTATTGTCCTGGCCGGGTTTGGAGGAGCCTTTTTCTCCCTTCCTGCTGCCCGCAACTTCACTTCTCCCGAGCCTTTTCTCCCTTCGCTGCGAAATCCCCATTGGGCCTGGCGCTTTCTCTGGCTGGCACTGGTGTGGATGACGCGTTTGTTCCTCATCTTCGTGCGTGCCATACCCGAATATATGTGGGCTTTCCTCCTCCTGGCCGTCTTGGGTCCCACTGCATGGCCTGCTGTGCTTGCTCTGGCCTTGCACAATCTAGGAACCCTGGGGAAACTGGGGGCGGAGGTGGTGGAGAACACCGAACCTTCTCCCCTCTCCGCGCTTCGCGGCCTGGGGGCCTCTCACCTCCAGATCGCTTTCACAGGGCTTTTCCCATTGACCTTTTCCCGTTTCCTACTCTTTCTGTTTTACCGTTGGGAGACCTGCGTGCGGGAAGCCACTGTCCTGGGAATGCTGGGGATTGTCTCTCTCGGTTACTGGATTCAGGACTCCCGAGCCCGTAATCATTACGATGAAATGTTCTTCCTAGTGCTCTTGGGAGCGGCTTTGGTGCTCATCGGGGATCTGCTCTCATCCCTGGCGCGTGAGGCCATTCGCCGCTTCTCCTGAGGCGCAGAGCCAGGAGATACAGTACTTCATCTATTTTATAAGATTAATCAGTATAAATGCTATTAATAAATAGTATTTATATGTATAGTCCGAATCGTTTTACCCTTGTTTCTAACCCGTATTAAGAATCATCCGGGTCAGGATTTGGTTTGACAAAAATTAAGAAGGCGTGTATTGATCCAGCGAGGGATGAATGATAGCCGGATGATGCATTGTCCAGGCTAGATTCTAAGCAGTGTTCAACGAGGCTGGATTGGGCACCTCACCGGTCGTCTGAATCACCTGACAGGGAGATCGGTCGCGCGGAGGGGTGGATATGGAGCGCAAGTACAGTTTGTTACCGACGCTTGATCGCCGGAAGTTTTTCTTAGCTCTTTACGCAGCAGGTGGAATCCTGGCCAGTACAGGTTTGGCGCGGGCTGCATCTCCTGTGCAGCGTCAGGATCTCCCGACAGGGGCCAAACCAGGAGATTGGCCTCTGACGGGCTGTGATCTGCGCGGCACCCGGTCCAATGTCCACGAGACGATTATTGGTCCTTCCAATGTGGGAGGCTTGAAGGTGAAGTGGACGTTTGAGGGGGCTGGAAACTTCAACCAGGCCACCCCTGTGGTGGTGGGCGACACCCTCTACTTTACCGCTTGGGATGGCTATGTCTATGCCCTAAACGCTGGCTCGGGGGCCTTGAAGTGGAAATTCAATGCCTGGGAAGGCATCCAACCCAACCCGCCTGGAGAAACG
>JAPUKI010000331.1 GCA_027295745.1 Acidobacteriota bacterium | reverse complement strand
TACCTCACCGAATTGATACTCCCTATGTTTTCCCTGGGAAGAATGGGGCAAGGCTCACAGATATCAAGAACTCCTTCTCACAGGCTAGAGAACGGGCAGGATTGGACGATGTTCGATTCCACGACCTGAGGCATACCTTTGCAAGCCACCTGGTCATGGCAGGCGTGGATCTAACGACTGTGAAGGAACTCCTGGGTCACAAGTCCACCAAGATGACAGAGCGGTACTCTAACCTGTCACCGAAACACAAGGCTAATGCCGTCAGGGTGCTGGATAGATTATCTAGTGAAGCATCAGAGGAGAGCCTGCCGTCAGGTGGTTGACTAGGATGTTTCCAAAATGTTTCCAATACTCATCCTAATCCATCCTAATTGAGGCCAATGCTCTACTGCCGTGAAAGGGTTGGAAAGCATTGATAGTACTACCTTAGACCAACTTCTCCAAACCCACCTAAATAGGCCTGGAATACACTTCTAATCCGTAGGTCACAGGTTCGAATCCTGTCGGGCGCGCCATTCTTCAGCGGTTTCCTGGGAAGCGCGAGCCATCCCTTTTCCCGCCTACCACTCGAAGCTCATTCTTCCTCAGCAAGCTCCCTCGACTCGCTTCCTGGCCGGTATTGATGAGCCGATTGTTTAGAATCCGCCCATTTTTCTGTCCGACTGTAAGAACTCGCACCCTCCTGGCACTTACTGCTGACTTCCGGAAAGTAATGTCCGGAAAAAGGGCCGACAGGCCCGAAACGAAAGGTGGCGAAGTAGCTGGCCATTAGACCAGCTCCACTCAAAGAAAATTCGGCGGGCGGTTTGCTTCGGACAGTCGCCTTAATAAGACCTCAAGGAGGTTATTATGAAAAAGCTAAGTCGAGTTCTCTCAATGTCGAGCCTCTTCGTGCTGCTGGCAGTTGCACCGGCCTTAGGGCAAAGTCGCTCCAGCCACAAGATCCAGGCAGACATCCCGTTTGATTTCATGGTCCAGGATACAACGTTTCCTGCGGGCACCTATACCGTTTCCACCTTAACGCCGGATGTACTCCTGATTCGAAGCCTAGATGGCCATGAGTCGATGGTGGTGATCACCAGAGACGTGCAAGAAAGCTTGACACCTCCGGATGAGACGAACCTTGTCTTTAACCGGTACGGTGACCAGTATTTCCTCGCCCAAGTGTGGACAGTAGGAACCGTCTCTGGGCGCGAATTTCTGAAGTCCAGCACCGAGTCTGAAGTCGCAAAGAACTTCGGTGGTTAGGTGTTGGCCTTGGCCGGGTGACTTTTACCTCCCGGTGAAGCGCAGGCGATAGGAAGATCAGGCTCCGGTTTGATCCTCCCTTCCCTGTGTAGGCGACGGCGATCCGAAGTCACAACAACTACGGATCGCCGTTTTTTATGTCATGAAAGATGCATGAAGCCGGATACGATCCTATCCAAATTGCTCCTTCGGTAGGACTCTGGGGAAGTGCTCAGGACTTCAGAACACTTGCCTGAAGAAGCACCGCGTTTTACCCTCTAAAGAGGCTGATTTTGATTGCCTTTCACCTTGGAAAGGCCAAAAATACAGGGTTGCCGAGACGCAGCTCGATGCACTCTCTTAGATCATGGGAAAAATGATCATAAAGTTGAAGCGAGCCTACGAGGACACAGATCCCAGCGATGGTATTCGCATTCTTGTGGAACGGTTATGGCCACGCGGAGTCACGAAAACAGCTGCCGCCATTGATCACTGGTTCAAGGATATTGCTCCAAGCCCAGAATTGAGGAAATGGTTCGCTCACCGGCCAGAACGATGGAGTGACTTTCAAACACGTTACTGGGCAGAGCTGACGCAAAATCCCCAACTGGTCGCTGACCTGCGAGCTATCTGTTTGAAAGGTACGGTTACCTTTGTCTTTGCAGCTCGAGATACGGCACGTAACGGAGCTATTGTCCTAAAGAAGTACCTGGAATCTTGAGTCAAGAGCCTGCATTTTTGTGTCCTTGGAGTTTCTCCAAACCTCTTACAGTGCAGCAGCTCGATTTCTTCAATCTATTTCAAAGGCGATGAATCCCAAGGTTCCCCGGCGCTGTACCTGAGCCACGACGGGATCGCCTGTTTTCAAATGACTTACGATCACACGCAAACCTGCAAGGCTCGTGACTGCTTTTTCATTGATCGCGTAGATCACGTCGCCTGGCAAGAAGGCTTCTTGCCAATAGGGAGAGTCCACTGAGCGGGCGGCAACCAGTATTCCTCCCAGTTTTCTGGGAGGGGAAAGTACCTTGGCAATTTTACTGTCGATATCGATGCCCAGAATCCCCAATTCAGGGACCAGGTTGTTGTCTGGAGTAACCATCCCTGCCAAACTCGCGAACCCATCTTTTCGCTCAACAACAGGCACTCGAAAGAAAAGTTTTTGGGAACCCCGCAGCAGCTCTACAGTGACCATGTCACCAGCACGCCGATAGAGATTCACATCAAACTGGCGCCCGTTCTCCATCACCTTGCCATCCAGGGATAAGATCAGGTCTCCCACCTTGAGTCCCGCCATGTTAGCCGGTCCCCATGGAAAAACATCCCCCAGTACCACGCCCCATTCCTGAGACAATCCCAGTCCTGCCGCCAAGGTGGGGGTCACAGTCTGAGGGTGAACCCCAATCTGTCCGCGACCCACACGACCCGTCTTGCGGATCTGCTTGAAAACATACTTCACGATGTTGCTGGGCACAGCAAAGCCAAGCCCTTCATTTCCTCCTGACTGGGAGAGGATAAAGGTGTTGATCCCCACCGCTTTCCCATTGGCGTTGATGAGAGGACCGCCGCTGTTTCCCGGGTTGATCGGAGCATCGGTCTGAATATAGACCACGGGATCTTCCGGTCGCAGCTGGCGTGCGACTGAACTGACCACACCCAGAGTGACTGAATTCTCCAAACCGAGAGGACTTCCGAAAGCCAGCACCAATTGTCCCTGCTTGACCTCGTCCGAATCTCCCAATTCTACAAAGGGCAGGTCTCTTTCAGGGATTTTTAACACGGCCAGATCGGTCTCTCGGTCGATCCCCACAATCTGGGCTTCCACCATTTTACCTCTGGGTTTGAGGATGGATGCTCTCTCGGGCACACTCGGCAGCGAGACAGTCAACAGAACCTGGACGCGCTGCGCACCTTCAACTACATGTGCATTGGTGACAATGTATCCCTCCCGGTCAAGGATGACACCGGAGCCGCCACTGCGTCGCTTGCTCAGCAGACCGGAGTTTGCACCACCGCTGACAGGTCTATAGCCGGTGGTAAAAATCTGTACCACTGCTGGTCCAATTCGTTGTGATAGAGCCTCAAGTGAGCTACTGAGATGAGCTAAAGCGGTCTCGGTCTTGGCTGAGGGCTGTGCCAAATCGGCCCCGTCTGCCCCCTCTGCATTGGCAACCCAAAAGCCTGTACCGCTGTAAACCAGCAGAAACACTGACAAAATGGTAGCAGTCAATTTTCTCGACATAGCATTTCCTCCCTTTCTTTTCCTTCCACAGAAGAGGCTTTCCGGTTGAAAATGGATGCGTCCTGAGAAAGAGTTCCCGACTGGCCGCATTTCTCACACCGGGCTGCTTCCACCGGGAGGTCTGATCTGTTTTCGGTCTTGGTTAGTGAGTGAAACGAGGGCGCGAATTCTTACACCCTAAAGGGGCAACGAGCCGGGCAGCACCTCCGTGCTTAATTAAGCTAAGGAGATGTTGCACCCACTGCGTTAGCAAAGAGGTTGTCTATATTAATGTTACAGATCTAGTGGTATATATATTGATCTTAATGGTTGTGTTGAGGAAGTCATCAGTACCTTCCGGAAGGGGAGAGTACGAGCTTGGCAGGTAAACAGGCTCTGATCGTCGGCGGTAGCGCTGCGGGCGTTCGGACCAAGGGGGGAACGACATGGCAGAGAATGTCTACAAAATGGTCGAGCTGGTAGGGACCAGCACCGAGTCGTGGGAGAAGGCAGCTGCGGCCGCCGTCGAGACAGCTTCGAAGAGCTTGCGGGACCTTCGCATCGCAGAAATCGTGGAGTTAGACATGCAGCTCCAGGACGGCAAGGTTCGCGCGTACCGCGCGAAGGTGAAGCTCTCCTTCAAGTACCAACCTGGAGACTGAGCCGGAGTGGTGCTTCTTCAGGGCACAATTCCTTCTGTAACACTGGACTAGTACTGAAATCCCTTGAAATTCACCCGGAAAAAGAGAGTGTAGGGGGGACAACTCAGTCGGGGGACAGGTCCACAATACAAAGTCTAACTCCTTACGGATAAACACTTTTTTCTCGGCCTGGCACGGAATGAGCTTAGACAGGTGCAAAAATGCCCAGTCTTGTCTCCAGTATTCCAAGAAATGTGCCCTCACACATTTAAGTGTGGTGGGATACTGGCTAAAATGCTAATACTCGAAACGACCAAAAACAACGAAATTCACTGAAAGGAACCGATGGTTTCGGAGAGGGGAACAGGGAGGTCAAGATGAAACGAACAGTTCACTTCAGCCTGGTAGTACTCCTGTCGGCAATATTTATGGTGTCCTGTCAAATGGAAGACAATCGAAGCGTTACTGCCTTAAAAGTCGGACTGCTGATCGACGGCACCGGGAACCCCCCCAGGAGGGATGTGGTGGTTCTGATTGAAGGCGATAGTATCATCGAAGTCGTTCAAGAAGAGGAGATCCCGGCGGGCGCAGTCGTTGTGGACGCATCCCAACAGGTGGTGATACCGGGCTTGATCGACACTCATGTCCACTTGGGTGAGCGGGCCATCGCGGGACCCTCTCAGGAGTATGCAGAGTCGGTTTACCAACATCTCAAGCAGAACCTGGCTTTCGGGGTAACCACTATTGTGAGTCTTGGAATGGATACCGACTCCATCTTTGCCCTCCGAGACAAGAGTTGGGAGGATGCTTTTGGTGGAGCCCGCATTTTAACGACCGGTACCGGCTTTACTTCCGTGGGTGGACACCCTACCCAATTGGGTACCGACTTGCCTAACCAGATTGACGATCCCGCCCAGGCCAGAGAGCGCGTTCAGGAATTGGCCGCTCAGGGGGTGGACGGCCTTAAGATTTGGTTCGCGCGAAGCAGCAACCTGCCTCCCATCAAAACGGAAGTGGCGCGAGCCATCATCGAGGAAGGCCATCTGCACAATCTCAGAGTTTTTGCTCACCTCAACACCGCCGCCGACACCAGGATTCTGGTCGAGGCCAAGCTGGATGGGATTACTCACATTGCCCGCGACCCCTATGACGAGGAAACCCTTGAGTTGATGCAAAGACAGGGGACGATCGTGGCGCCAACCCTTGTGCAGAGGGAAAAAGACCTCATTTTTACAAAGGAGAAGGAGCTGTTTGAAGACCCCGTGGTTCGGGCCATACTGGGTCAAGAGGTGGATGAATTGAAAGAAACTCTGGCAAACTCGGGTCCGGAAGTTCTGGACAGAAGGGCCCAGTCTTACCAGCAGGCCAAAGAGAATGTCATGCAATTGAAAAACGCCGGCGTGAAATTGGCCGTGGGCACGGACTCCGGCACTAACCTCGCACCCATGGGCTTGGTCACACATAAGGAAATCGAAGCTTTGGTGGACGCGGGCTTGAGTCCTATGGAAGCTCTTGTTGCCGGGACTCGCGGATCGGCCGAATGGGCCGGCGTTTCCGACAGAGTGGGAACCATTGAGGCAGGCAAGCTGGCGGATCTGCTCATCCTGGAGGAAAGCCCACTGGAGAACATCAGGAATACTCGGAAGATTGTGAAGATTATGCTGGGAGGAAGGATTCTGGAACCGCTGGCAATAACTCAATGACTCATTAAGAGTGCAGCCCAAAGCTGGGATATAGGGGACAGAACAAGGAGCACAAGACCATGGCTGAGTCCAGCTACGACGTGGCCATCATCGGGGCCGGATTTTCCGGGCCCATTCTGGCCGCCAACATTGCTGAGAAGGGCGTAAACCCAAGGACGAGAGAGCCACTGAAAGTGGCGCTGATTGAGGCGGGGCCTTACCTCAAGGGCACCCCCCGGCCAGGCTACGGATCTCCGCTGAGACGCCGCAGGTTTACCAACTTGGGAGGCAGCGACCCGGCCTTTCACTGGCAGGACCGAGGGGCGCGGATCGTAGGGGGGAGTTCTCTGCACTGGCAGGCTTCGGCACTTCTCCCCTTCCCCATCGATTACCTTCACTGGCAAAAAGAGACTGGAGTGGACTGGAGCGAGGAGAATTTCCGAGAGGCGGTGGAAGAGATACGCCGTGAATTCAACATCCATGAGTATCCCGAGGCCGTCAACACCCGTGGCAACAAGCTCTTCTATGAGGTCGCCAGGCAGATGGGGTACGACCCCCATCGACAGATCGGGGCACGGCGCAACTGCATTTACTGTGGCTACTGTCTCACCTTTGTGATGTGCAAATACGACTCACGCTCCAGCACGCTGGCCTCCTACATCCCAAAAGCAGAAAAATACGGGGTGGACATTCTAGCCGACACGGTGGTGGAGAAGATCCTGATCGATGCCCAGGGGGAACGTGGGGTGGCCCGCGGCTTGATCTGTCGCGACAAGACCTCTACCTACGAACTGACGGCCGACCACATTATTGTGGCCTGTGGATACAGGAAGACGCCGCTGCTTCTGATGCGCTCCGGTTACGGGCCACCGGAATGGGCTGGTGACCCCATCACGGTGGTCAATTCGAACATTGGAAAGCACATCGATGGACATCCCAGAATTCCGGGCATCAGTGCCCTTTTCGACGATCCTCTAGGTGAGGGCGAGATCCGAAGCATCAGAGGATATTTTATGATCGACGATGTAGGGGCTGATGGCGAAGGGAGGCTTCTGTTCCGCTCGGAGCTGGGAGCCGGAGGGACTCCCGAAGCGGCCGCCCTGAACGTCTTTGCCCCCGAGTTTGGCCGGGAGCACAAAAAGTTCATGCGAGAGAAGGGCATCTTCCGAACGGGATCGCTGAATCCGGAGCTGGTCAAGCCCTCGGGGCGCTGGTCCACCGATCCTCATGGAAATCTGGTCTACGGAGGTGATCACAGCCTGAGCATTCGACGGGCCAGGGAGGGATTGGCCATTGCCCATGCAATCTTGACGAAAATGGGGGCCCGCAAGATCACTCCCATCGATATCCCGGTAACCATCAACAGTGGAACCAGCGGCACACGCCTGGTGGGGGCCTGCCGGGCCGGGATTGACCCCAAAACCTCTGTGGTCAACCCCTACCTTGAGTCGCATGATGTGGACCATCTCTTTATCTGTGATGGCAGTGTGTTCCCTCGGGTGACTACCGGCCCCACCGGTATCCCGCTGGCGGTCCTGGCGGTCTTTGCGGCCGGGCGCATTGTGGAACGTCACTTCAAACCTTAACCCGTATTTCTCACACCAGGTCTACTGCATCGGCGAAATGATACGACCTGACTGCGTTGCGCTAGATCGGCCTCCTCAACGTACTCAAGAGTACGTTTGCGGTGGCCTCTGTCGCGCGCCTTGTCAGGCCGGTCCTTTCGCCGCTTCGCGACGACATGCTGTGAGAAATCCGGGCTAGAGGTGCCATACTGCGTGAATTCCAGGTAAGGGGAGGGCATATCCAATGACAGTTCGGGAGTATCAAACCGTGAAGGTTGAGCGTGAGGAGGGAGTGGGCTGGATGATCCTCAACCGCCCGGAGAAGCGGAATGCCATGAATCCTCAAATGCATTATGAGATGGAGGAGGTGCTCAACGAGCTGTCCCTGGACCCTGAGATTCAGGTGCTGGTCCTCACGGGTGCGGGTGAGGCATTTTGTGCCGGCATGGACCTCAAGGAGTACTTCCGAGACCTGGACAACGACCCCGCCGAACAGATCAGAGTTCGGTGGGCTGTGCGCAATTGGCAGTATTTCAGGCTTCGCATGTGTCCCAAGCCCACCATCGCAGCAGTGAATGGATGGTGCTTTGGGGGGGGATTCACTCCCTTGATTTCATGTGACCTGGCCATTGCCGCTGATGAAGCAACTTTCGGCCTGTCCGAAGTCAACTGGGGGATTCTGCCGGGAGGATACGTCACCCGTGACGTATCGATGGTGATGAGCTATCGTGACGCCCTCTACTACATCATGACGGGTAAGACGTTTGATGGAAAGAAGGCGGCTCAGCTGGGCCTGGTGAATGAATCCGTGCCTCGATCAGAGCTGCGCTCCAAGGTGCTGGCACTTGCCCAGGATCTCAA
>JAPUKI010000330.1 GCA_027295745.1 Acidobacteriota bacterium | reverse complement strand
TCGCTGCTGATCCACTCAATGGCCTTCCGTTTGAGAAGACGATAGTCTTCTCTGGAGGTTTCCTTGACGCTGAAAAGATCAAGAACGGCTTCATGCCAGGCTTGACGCAAAATGGCCACAGCCAAATTTTTCTCTGACCGGAAATCTAATTGATTACTTGCCCGATCGGTTCTCGGGGATAGCCTCCTCAAACGCACGGGCGGTATCATAGCATAAGTGGAAGCCTTTTCTAGAAAAAATTTTCCAGCAGGCTCCCAGGGCGTGCTCTAGCCCGCATTATGCATAAATTTTCTGCTACAGTGGCGCAATCATCCGGCGTGCGTTGCGCACCGACGGCGTTGTGCTTCCTTGCGCTCCTCGGCGTACTGCACGAGTACGCCTGCGGGGCACTTGGGGTACCCGCTTGCGCCACTTCGCTACGAAAACCTATGCATAATGCGGGCTAGGGAAAGATTAAAGGTTGTATGATAGAAGATGGCGGTCTCAAAAAGCAGGTGCGATGCCGCTGAAGTCCCGAGATTCAAATCATTTGCCAGGGTGTGAAGAGTCATGATCAGTGAGAGAAGGTTCCGCTACATCATCGATCAGGAGACCGAGCTTTGCTTGTTGGAGGAGGAACACTCAGAAACACTCTTTGCCCTGACCGATGAAAACCGGGATTATCTTCGAGAATGGCTCGTCTGGGTAGACAATATTGAATCGGTCTCAGATACCAGAAGGTATATCAGATCTGCAGTCCAGCAATTCAACGATGACAGAGGGTTCCAGGCAGGCATTTGGTTTCGAGGCAACCTGGCCGGGATCATCGGTTACCAAAACCTGGATTGGCTGAATCGATCGGCCGCCGTCGGGTATTGGGTGGGATCTGCTTTCCAAGGCAACGGTTTGGCCACCAACGCTTGCGGCGCTTTGGTTGACTGGGCCTTTCGGGAGTGGCGATTGAATCGCGTGGAAATCCGCTGTGCTGTAGAAAATTATCGCAGTCGTGCTATCCCGGAGAGGCTGGGGTTCACCCAAGAGGGAATTGCCCATCAGGCGGAGTGGTTATACGACGGCTTCGTGGACCTGGTGATCTACGGGGTACTGGCGAAGGATTGGAGCAAGATCAATTCAAAGCTGAAGGTAGCAGGTTCTTTGAGCCGTAACCGGTGAGCTCAACATAGCCTCGACCGAGCCTCTCACCGCTCGAACCGAGGATCGCTACCGCCCCTTCCCAATAGTACAGGTCCGCTAGAATCTGGCTGCGGTTCTCCTGGTCTGCCAATTGGGGGATGATTTCCAGCTCAAGATTTTCCTGGGCAAGCCTCACCATCCAACGGGAGGGATACCGAGCGCCTGTCTCAGGACTTTTCCAATGCTCCACCACTTGGATCTCCCAATCTTCCGGCTCGAGGTAACGCACCTCTCCTGACTCAGAAACCAGTGTTCCCTGAGCAAAGTCAGTGGCTCCGGTGCTGTCACGCAATTGGTAGATCATGAGTTCGCGTCCATCCTCCAGCTGCAAACTCAACCAGTCCCAGCCGACCTGGTTTTCAGCCAGTTGATTGGAACCGAACTCTTTGTCCATCCAGCTTTCCCCTTCCACCTGGAAGGTTTCTCCATCTATGGACAGACTCCCCTGGGTCCCCAGCCGGGTGAAGCTGTAGTATTGGCTGGCTGCGCTGGAACTTTCCCCCTTGCGGCTGTAGCCATTGGGCCCTTGGAAGACCAGAGGTTTCAGGGGACGCGTGGAGAGCTGGAATGCCATGCCGCGGGCCCGGTCCCCCATTTGGAAGTCAAATCCATCGCCGTTCCAGTGAAGCTCCCAGGTACTGTCGGTTCCAGCAGGTGCTCGACTCCACACGATCCGGCTCTCAGGATAGGTCCCAAAGCCTCCCAGAAAAGAAACTTCACGGTAGAGAATTTCGCTGAAGAGGTGCCGCCCGCCGGCCAGGTCGGTGATGGCGGCGTGTCCCATGATCAGGTTATGGGAGGCCCACTGTGACTCCAGGGCAAGCGGTCCTGGTCGAAGACCTTTCCGAAAAAAGGTGAACTGATACCCGAAACGGCGCTGGGGGTTCTCTCGGGAAATGAGATGGCCGGTGAAGTACCACCACTCGGTTTTATATCCGGAGTGAGCCCAATGATCCTGGGGGAAGGACCAGGAGTAGTCAGGCCTGGCTTCTTGCCAGTCCAGCTGAGAGGAGAGCACGGGTGCGAGGAAAAGCAGAGAGAGGAGAAGGGTTATTCGCCGGGCTCGATTACTGAAGATCATCGCGACTCAACTCGGTAGCGGGCGTCTCGCTGGCCCGAAAGGCTGGATAAAGACTGGCCAAAAGGGCCGCTGCCAGAATCGTTGCCGATTGCTGCAGGAGGGGCCAACCCGGGAAGTATACCTGTATGGTCCATCCGAAGTAGGTCCGATTGATGACAAAGATCAGAATGGCCGCCAGAGCGCTGCCCGCTACAGATCCCAAGCCCAGTGCGAGCAGTCCCATGGCCAGACCCTTCCCCACAAAGATGCGAAAGATCTGCAGACGGCTGGCTCCCAGTGCCTGGTAAAGAGCCAATTCCGAGATCCGTTCTCTGGCCAGCACCAAGAGCGTCAGCATGATTCCACAGACGGCAATCAAAAGGCTCATGACCTGTAGAATCCTGACCACAGCAAAGGTCTGGTCAAAGATCTCAAAGATTTCCTCTCGCAGGTGTTGATGACTCCGAATCTGGAGGGGGGTATCGGGAAAGCGGGCCTTGATCTCATCAATGACTCGTTCCGGGTCCAGGTCCTGCTCAAGATAGAGGGAGAGACTGTTGATGGAACCTGGTCCAAAGCTGTCCTCCATCAGGGCAAGATCCATGGCCACCGATCCCATCTCCGATGTGTAATCGTAGTAGACTCCAGCGATGGGAAACTCCAGTCTTCCCTGCCCGCTGTTGACCTGGAGGAGATCTCCGACATGAAGTCCCGACTTGCGGGCCAACGGCTCTGCGATGAGCACCCCTCCCTCCCGAACTTGGCGCAGCACCTCCAGCCGATCACCTTCAAGCAGTGGGAAGCGCGCTTGCCCGGAGGACAATCCCATATCCACACCAGCCATGGAGATACGTTTGCCTTCTATGGTGACCAGCAGCCTGCGCAGCCGATCGAAGGCCACCACTCCGGGATGATTGACCAGACTCGCGACCAGTTCCGCATCCAACGTGGCATCGGGTTCTGACCTCCAGGAGGGAGTTGTCAGGTAGATATCCGCTTGTACGGTCGTCTCCACCCACACTTCTACGGTCCGGCGAAAACTGCCGATCATCAGTGTGATCCCCAGGAGCATGCTGACTGCGATGGCCAGGGAAGCCACCGCAAAGGAAGTCGCTTGTAATCGCGTGGCCAGGCTTTTCAGGCTGTATCCGAAACCAAAGCCGTGGGTGGGAAGCCTTCCACCAATCTGCTGGACCAGGAAGGGGGTGAGAAGGGGAAGTGCCGCCAAGACAGCTATGGCCAGCACAAAGCCGGCCGGTTTCCAGCTCTGCCCCAGAAACCAAAACCAGAGGGCTGTCGAGATCAGAAGAAGCCAGCCCCCCAAAAACAAGGGCCGGGCCAGGGAACTGGCTTCTTCACGCAAGGTAAAAACGGTGAGCAAGGATTTGCTGTTCTTCCGGCTCATGTCCAGGGCCGGGAGAAATGCTCCAGCCATGGCGCCTCCCAGACCGATGCATACGGCCAAGGCATACAGGGAAGGAGGGATTTGCAGAGACTCGATTTCCTGGAGGAGATAGAGATTGGTCAAAGTAGAACTGACCATTTCCACGTTGGATCTGGCCACCAGGTAGCCCATGGGCAACCCCAGCAGGACACCGAGGATCCCCAGCAAGCTGACCTCCCCTAAGATGAGACCCAACACCTGTCCTCGAGTGGCTCCCAGCGAGCGCAGCAGTCCAAACTCCAGGCGTCTTCTGAGCAGAGATGCCTGGGTGCTGGTATAGATCAGGAACAATCCCACAAACAGGCTGATCAAGCTGAGAGCTGTGAGATTCAAGCGGAAGGCCTCCGTCAAGCTGGACGCCCGCTGTTCCCGCTGCTCCGGCGTCACGACTTGCACCGATGGGCCCAGCTGGTTTGCAAGGCGCAAGATCAGCTCTTCCCGGTTGGTTCCCTCCCGCATCCGGACATCGATTTGATGAATCCGTCCGGAACTCCCCAGAAGATCTTGAACCTGGGCAATATCCATAACAGCCAGTTTGCGACTGGCCAAGGGACTCACTCTTTGAAAATCGACCAGGGCCCCTATCACCAGCTTCACCCGTCGCGTCCCACTGGTGACCTCTATGGGATCTCCCAGGGACCATCCCATCTCCTGGGCAAGAGAGGGCGTCACGGCGATCCATCCCGGCTCGAAGAGAGCTTGGGAAAGATCTTCAGGAGAGCTGCTCCAGGGAAGGCTCAGCGGAGAAAGCAGATCGACCCCGAAGACCTGAAGAAAAAAGGGATCACGATCCGCCAAAGCGACGTCGATCTGGTAAAGCGGCCAGGCGGCAGCTACCCCTTCCACTGCCAGAACCTGGCCATAGAGTTCCTCGGAAAAGGTGGTTGTCTGACCCAGAACAGTGAGATCCACTTCTCCGCTCACGGCTCTGATCCCGGCCGAAAAGGCTCCCATGGCACTCCCGTTGATCATTTGGATTCCCACCACTGAAGCCACGCCCAGGGCCACCCCCACCACAGAGAGGAGGAACAGAATCGGCGCCTTGTGAAGATGAGCGCTCAACGCTCTCAGAAAATAACGGATCACGATTTTTTCAGGACTCCACTCTGGAGTTTCCAGACCTCGTCAGCCAGGCCTGCCAACTCTGCACTGTGGGTCACGTAAACGAGGGTATTCCCTTCCTGGGAAGCGAGTTTCAGCATCAGGTTCATGACCAGGCCACTGTTACTGTCATCCAGGTTCCCGGTCGGTTCATCGGCAAGCAGCAACCTGGGTTTTCGCACCAGTGCCCGGCAGATAGCCACCCTCTGCATCTCACCACCACTGAGTTCTTGAATGTTGTCCTCGGCACGATCCAGCAGTCCGACTTCTTCCAGCAACAGAGAGACCCGTGCCTTGAATTTAGACACTCTCCCTCCGGCAATCAACTCGGGCAGGGCAACGTTTTCCCAAACTGAGAGATGGGGAAGCAGATAGAAGAATTGGAAAACCAATCCGATTTCCCGGCGCCTCAAAAGTGTCCGGTCCCGTTCGGACAAGGCTGCCAGGTTGTGGCCTCGCATCAA
Source organism: Acidobacteriota bacterium (assembly GCA_027295745.1). GTDB lineage: Bacteria > Acidobacteriota > UBA6911 > RPQK01 > JADFOI01 > JADFOI01. The sequence continues at coordinate 3,825 of JAPUKI010000330.1, read as the reverse complement.
AACCTCTCCCTGGGTCGGGACATCGATGCCCGCTGCCAGGTGAAGCAAAGTGGATTTACCACTTCCACTTCTTCCCACGATGGCCACCTTTTGTCCAGGTGTGATGTCAAAGGAAACATCTCGAAGAGCGAATCGGCTCGCTACAGGAGAAACATCATAGACCTTACTGACCAGGCGAAAGGTGAGTGCCGGCGAGCCGGTGGCTTCTTGCATGGCTTAGGAGACTCAGTGCTCACTTAGGGTGCCAGCCGTTCAATCTTCCATCGGCTACCGGATTGCCGGCTGTACCGGAGTCGATCGTGCATTCGGTCGGGGCGTCCCTGCCAGAATTCAATGGTGCTCGGAGCTAAGCGGTAGCCTCCCCAATAGGAAGGCAAAGGGATCTCTTTGCCTGAATACTGGGCCATCACCTGCTCAAAGCGTTTCTCAAGCACCTCTCGGCTGGCAGTCACTTGACTCTGGCGGGAGGCCAGAGCGCCCAACTGGCTTCCCCGGGGACGGGTTCGGAAGTAGGCTTCAGATTCCTCTCGGGAGACCTGGGTGACGATTCCCGTAACAGAGATTTGTCGTTCCAGTTGACGCCAGTAGAAGCACAGCGCTGCCTGGGGATTCTCGGCCAGTTCCGTACCCTTGCGGCTTTGGTAGTTGGTATAAAAGACAAAACCACTTTCATCGAACTTCTTGAGCAAAACCACCCGGCTGGAAGGCTTGCCATCTTTGCTCGCCGTAGCCAGGGTTACGGCTTCCGGAAGGATCGGTTCAGCAGCTGCACCCTCTTCGAACCACCGTGCAAACTGTTTAAAGGGGTTGGGATCCACCTTCCTCTTGGTGAGATCCAGCGGGAGCTCCAATGGAGATTTATCCTGTGTCATGCCTGTGATCCGCGGGGTGAGAGATCCTCACCCTTCCGCTCTGAGAACCTCCAAGGGCGAACGATCGCACATTCCCCGACTATTGATTATACCAATCAAGAGGGTCAGCCCCACGACCACAACCAAGGCCACCAGAAGCGGCACGAGCTCCACCACGAACTCCGTTTCAAAAACGAAGAAGGCCAAGGCCCAGCTGGAAGCGATCGACAGGGTCAAACCCGTCAGAGCCGCCAGGAGTCCCAATGAGAAGTACTCGACGGCCAGGATTTTGGTGATTTGATCGCGGGAAGCTCCCAGTGTCCTTAAGAGCACGCTCTCTCTGGTGCGCTGATAGCGGCTGCTGACCACTGCGCCCACCAGGACAATGAGCCCGGTAAGGATGCTAAAGAGAGCCATCGAGCGGATCACCACCGACACCTGACTCAACACTGTGTCAACCGTGTCCAGGACAAGTGCAAGATCGATGGTCGAAACATTGGGAAAGCGCTCGACCACCATCCGCTGCAACTCGGCGGACGCCTCTGGAGAATCGGCTCGGGTCATCAGCACATGAAATTGAGGAGCCTCTTCCAGAACCCCGGCCGGAAACACCAGCAGGAAATTGGTCTGGAAGCGCCGCCAGTCCACCCTGCGAGTGTTCCCCAAAGTGGTCTCGATGGGCACTCCCTGAACGTCAAAGACGAGCTTATCCCCTAAAGAAACGTTCAAATCTCTGGCCATGTCCTCTTCCAGAGAAATCAGAACGAGATCGGAGGGATCCTCCACTCTGGCCTGCCAGGTGCCGCTGATCAGCTCTTCGGAATCGATCAGACTCTCTCGGTAAGTGGCACGAAATTCTCGGAAAAGCGGCCATCTTCGAACGGATGAATCCCTATTTTCGGCGATTTCCTCGACTGCTCTGCCCTTGACCGAAGCCAGCCGCATGGTCACGATGGCCACAGATTGCTCGACAGGGAGATCCAGGGAGCTGACAAGTTGGATGATCTCTTCCCGTTGATCGCTTTGGATGTCAAAGAGCACCAGGTTGGGTTGCTCTCCACTGCCGGCCAGAGAGACCTCCTGCAGCAAGGTACCCTGGACCAAGTACAGGGTTGTGATCAGGAAAGTTCCCAGACCGAGGGAGAGCATCACCACAATGGTCTGATTATTGGGCCGATGGAGATTGGCCAGGCCCTGCCGCCACACGTAAGGCCATGACTCAGGACAATACCGTCTCACCAGGATGGTGATGAGCTTTGCCACTGCTGTGAGCAGGAGAAAGACCAGCACAATGGCTCCTGCAAAGGCCAGGCCATGGATCAAGCGCCGGGTCTGAGCAATGGCAAAGAGACAAATGGCAATTCCAATGGCAGTGTAGATGAGCCATTGGAGGGGCTCCCGGGGAAGGGTTTCCTTCTCTTCGTAGGAGACTCGCAGTGCCAGAAGGGGTGAGATCCTGCGCAGAGGTAAAAGAGGGAGCAAGGCAAACAACAGTCCAATAGTCAGCCCCATACCGATCCCCTGCAAAATGGCGATCCAGGACACCTCGAAGGGAATCGTGAGGGGCAGGAAGTCCTGCAAGATTCGCGGCAGCAAGTCCCGCACAGCTATGCCCAGAAGTGCTCCAACGCTGGCCCCAATAAAACCCATTCCAACCGCTTGAATCACATAGATAGAGGTTGCCTGCCTGGAACTGGCACCCAGACAACGCAAAGTAGCGACCGTAGCGAGCTTCTGTTTGATGTAGATGTGGATTGCGCTGGCCACCCCGATTCCTCCCAGAAGCAAGGCTATGAAACCCACCAGGCTGAGGAAGCGGTAGACGTTCTCCACGGTGCGACCCAGGCGGGCCCTTCGCTCCTCTACGGTGGTGGTTCTCAAGCGGTACTCTCTCAAATGGGGCCGCTCCCTTTCGAGAAGTTGTTCCACATCCACAGCCGGGTCGAATTTAAAAGAGTTTCTATAACTAACGCGGCCTCCAAACTGAATCAGATCAGTTTGATCCAGATAGGAGAGAGGAATGTAAACACGGGGACTGATAAAAGTCTCTGTCATGGTCTCGCCCGGAATCTTTTGAAGCGCTCCAGCAACGGTGAAGGTGAAGTCACCGATTTTGACCGGATCACCGGCAGACACATGATATTGAAGCATCAGTCGCTCATCCACGAGGGCATAGGGTCCCTCTCGAAAGCTCTGCGCCGCCTGGCGGGGGGAAGTCTGCAGCTCCCCATAGTAGGGGAAATCTCCCTCTATGGCTCTTATCTGGACCAGCCGAGTGCCCCCTGTCTCAGGAAAGTAAACCATCGAAGAAAAGCGTGTTTCCCGGGATTGTTCTCCTCCCCAAGTTTCAAAGAGTTCTTCAGTCTCCTGGGCAAAGGGCTCCTGGCGGGTAATCACCAGATCGGCCCCAAGCAAGGACTTGGACTGTTGGTTGACCTCCCTTTCCAGGCTCTCACCCAGAGATTGAATGGCAACCAGGGCAGCCACCCCCAGAGTGATGGAGGAGATAAAGAGAAGAAGCCGTTTACGACTGGAACGGCTTTCCCGCCAGGCCATCCCCCAGGTCCAGCGATCCAGTAAGAAGGGTTTCATAGAGCCAGGTCCTGAGTCTCGAGCAAGAGACTTTCATCCGATCGGACGCTGCCAGCGTGGAGACGGATGATCCTCTGCGCCCGCTGAGCCAGTTCCCCATTGTGGGTCACCAGAACCAGAGTGGTTCCAGCAGCTTCATTTAGCTCAAAGAGAAGGTCAGAGACCCTTCCGCTGGTCTCTCCGTCAAGATTGCCCGTCGGTTCATCGGCGAAAAGGATTTTGGGTTGGTTGATAAAGGCTCGGGCCAGAGAAACGCGCTGTTGTTCGCCACCGGAGAGTTGGGCTGGATAGTGATCCAGGCGATCCCCCAGACCCACCTGATTCAGCAGTTCAATGGCCTGTCCTTTGACCCCCGACTCGCCCCGCAGCTCAATGGGGACCA
>JAPUKI010000033.1 GCA_027295745.1 Acidobacteriota bacterium | reverse complement strand
GACCTGGTGCTGGTCACTGAGCCGCCGCTTCCGGGGGGCGAATTAAAAACGTCTCGCAAGGGTGTGGGGACCTACCTTGTCAAGATTCATGGGAAATCGGCCCATTCCGGCCTGGAGCCCGAGAAGGGAATCAATGCGGTGGAGGAACTGGCAAAGCAGATTCTCAACATTCAGTCTCTGTCGGCGCTTGCTGAAGGGACAACCGTGACGGTCACCCGAGTCCGAGGGGGTCGTGCCCTGAATGTTATCGCCGACTACGCTGAGGCTACTGTGGACACACGATTTAGAACCATGGAGGAGGCACAGCGTGTGGATGGAGGTATTCGCAAGCTCAAACCGCATCTGCCCGGGATTCGCCTTGAAGTCGAAGGAGGCATCGACCGATCTCCCATGGTCAAAACACCCCGCTCTGAAGAACTGTTCCAGTCGGCTCAGGGAGTTGCCAAGGAACTGGGGTTCGATTTAGATGAAGGGGAAAGTGGTGGCGGCAGTGACGGGAATATCACTGCCGCCCTCGGGGTTCCCACCCTTGACGGTCTGGGAATTTCCGGGGATGGGGCCCATGCCTGGCACGAGCATATCGAGGTGAGTGCTCTGGCCCCACGCATCGCTTTGCTGGCCCGCCTGATCGAGCGCCTGTGAGCGCGAAGCGCGGACAACTGACGGCTGACATCTGACAACAGACCTGACAGGCCCGTGGGCTAAAGCCCACGGCTCTGTTTGAGCCTCGTCAGTTCCGTCAGAGCCGCAGGCTTTAGCCTGCTGGCCGTACCCAAATTTCCCCTTCTGGATTCTGGATTCTTCTTTTGTTTCCTATCTCCTATCTCCTGCCTCCTACCTCCTGTCTCCTGCCTCCTCTCTCCTGATTGACTAATTTCCCGCTTCTGAGTAAGTTTGCCCCTCATGGCTGAGCAGACAGTACAAATACCCGAGAATGGAGAGAAGATTACCTTTGTCAATGGAGACATGCAGGTGCCGGAGCATCCCATCATTCCCTTCATTGAAGGTGACGGAATCGGACCGGACATATGGCGTGCTACCCAGGCAGTGGTGGATGCGGCCATTGAATGTGCATATGGAGGTGACCGCTCGATTGCCTGGTGTGAGATCTTTGCGGGTGAGAAGGCAAAGAGCAAATTTGATGAGTGGCTGCCCGATGAAACCGTGCAGGCGATCTCTGACTACTCGGTTGCTATCAAGGGACCTCTCACCACACCGGTGGGAACGGGAATCCGCAGCCTCAATGTGACACTTCGCCAGGTTCTGGACCTCTACAGCTGTGTTCGGCCCTGCCGCTATATCGATGGAGTTCCCTCGCCTGTCAAAGAGCCGTCCAAGCTCAACGTGGTCATCTTTCGGGAAAACATAGAGGATGTCTATGCAGGCGTCGAATGGGAGCAGGGAAGCGAGGAGGCCAAGCTCGTCATTGACTTCCTGAATTCAAAGTTCTCCGCAGGTATCAGAGAAGATTCTGGCATTGGTGTGAAGCCCATCTCAGTTTTCGGGACTCAACGTCTGGTGCGCAAAGCGATTCGTTATGCTCTGGAGCACGAACGAAGGAGTGTCACCCTGGTTCACAAAGGCAATATCATGAAGTTTACCGAAGGAGCTTTTCGGGATTGGGGTTATCAGGTAGCTGATGAGGAGTTCCAGGAAGAGTGCATAACGGAGAGTGAGCTGTGGGAGAAACATGACGGCAAGATTCCTGACGGGAAGATTTTAATCAATGATCGCATTGCCGATGCCATGTTCCAGCAAGTGCTTTTGCGTCCGGATGAATACGACGTGATCGCTTTACCCAATCTGAATGGTGACTACCTCTCCGATGCCTGTGCAGCCCAAGTTGGGGGCTTGGGTATGGCACCCGGTGCCAACTTTGGTGACAGAATAGCACTGTTTGAGGCCACTCATGGCACTGCACCAAAATACGCTGGTCAGGACAAAGTTAATCCCGGCTCTTTGATTCTGTCGGCAGTGATGATGCTGGAGCATCTGGGCTGGAAGGAGTCCGCTGATCTGATCGACCTGGGTCTGGCTCAGGCAATTTCTCAAAAGCGAGTCACCTATGACCTGGAGCGGCAGATGGAGGGAGCAACCATCCTGAAGACCAGTGAGTTTGCCTCTGCCATCATTGAGAACATGAACAGAGAAGGGGATTAAGATGCGAGCCAAGGTTACGGTTGTGGGAAGTGGAGCAGTCGGCTCGACGACCGCCTTACGCCTGGTTGAAAGACAACTGGCGGATGTGGTGTTAGTGGATATCCTGGAAGGAGTGCCCCAGGGAAAGGCACTGGATCTGGCCGAAGCTGGACCGATACAAGGCTACGATTACCAACTCACAGGGTCCAATGACTATGAATCCAGCCAGGGTTCGGACGTTGTGGTCATTACGGCTGGCCTTCCCCGTAAACCGGGAATGAGTCGCGATGATCTTCTCCTGAAGAACGCTGGAATTGTGAAGGACGTCACGAAAAACGTCGCTCGCCACAGCCCCGATGCCATCATCATCGTGGTGAGTAATCCGCTGGATGCCATGTGTCAGGTGGCCAAATTCGTGAGTGACTTTCCCCGGGAACGTCTGATAGGAATGGCCGGGATCCTGGATTCTGCCCGCTTTCGGACCTTCATTGCCTGGGAACTCAAAGTATCGGTGGAGGACACCCATGCCTTTGTTTTGGGTGGGCACGGCGACACCATGGTTCCTCTGCCGCGATATTCAACCGTGGCTGGCATTCCCATCACAGAGCTCATCCCCAAAGACCGCCTGGAAGCCATCATCCAGCGTACCCGTGATGGGGGAGCCGAGATTGTGAAGCTGCTCAAGACAGGCAGTGCTTATTACGCTCCCTCTGCTGCGGTAGCCGAAATGGTGGAAGCTATATTGAGGGACAAAAAAAAGATTCTCCCCTGTTGTGCCTACCTTCAGGGCGAATATGGAATCAATGATCTGTACGTTGGAGTCCCGGTGAAGCTGGGCCGAGAGGGAATCGAGCAGATCATGGAAATCAGCCTGAGCGATGAAGAGGCAGCTCAGCTGAAGAAGTCCGCCGCTGCCGTTGAGCAGCTGGTGAAGGTCCTGCAGCAAAACGACTATCTGTGAAACGCTGTCAGCTGACAGCTGACAGCGTTTTCCCCAGATAGGCCCGTGGGCTGAAGCCCACGGCTCTGTTTGAGCCTCGTCAGCTCC